>CAZHJF010000051.1:0-4536 GCA_964532885.1 uncultured Candidatus Saccharibacteria bacterium | reverse complement strand
CTGAAATATATGATCTAAATCTTTTTAAAAATTGTATGATTCATCTCGGTAAATGTTCATAATATGGTTTATTATGGCGAATTTTTCACCTATTAAGAGATACTTAATAAGTGCCTCCTATTGCTTTTTATTTTATAATTATTTAGTTTACCATCTTACAAAAATTCACAAACTCATCTTTAGTCAGAGTTTTTTCAATACCTTTAATAAATTGAAAAATACGCCACCTATCATCTCGCAAAATTGGCAGATAAAATATTTGGTTTGTTAGTTTAGATGCTTGCTTGTATGATTTTTTCAATTCTTCCAATTTCGTTTTATAGATATTATTATCAAAGTCCGCATTCATACTGGAAGAGATATTGACACTCTTCACCTCGAAAATATGTACTCGATCAAAATTATCTTTCATTACAAAATCAGGATACGAAGAATGCAGTGCACCAAGATAATACTCAAACTTTATTGGTGAGTTTGCTATATAATTTTTACCCCACAAATACACCTGTTTTGCCTCTAAAAGTTCCGGCTCTTTCCCACCAAACAGATCAACAGCTCCAGCTTTTGGATTCTTTTTACCAACCGTTACTTTTTTTCCAACTCGCCCATCACCAACCATCAGATCATCTTTTGTTAAATCTTTTAACATCTCCGCCCATTCTCGCTCGGCTTCGCTATCAAAAGAAAACTTATCCTTTCCATCGTTTCGTTTCCACACCCAATCACCGATATTCACATAATTACCATTGTCCGTATAGTGAGAAGTCGGCGCAAAAGATACTTCAACATCTTGCCCATTTTCGTCTTTTACCACTTCCATGCTTTTTTCATAATCATTCACATACTGACTGCTTTCACTCGTCACCGCCTCAATATTTTCTGCAAACTCTCGCCATTTTGCATACGTACTTGCATACTGTTCGCCCATTTCTCGCACACCATTTTCGGCTTTCACAAAATCTCGCCATAAAGTAAAAATTGAACTCGGGGCGGATACGACAGATTGCTCCTTCAAAAATGTCGTGAGATTAAAACTGGCCTTTTTCGTCAAAGGTTTTAACCGTGTTGTTTTAATCTTAATCTCATTGGTGATGATACTGCTATCTTGCCACAACTTCACACCATAACTCTTTCGCAAGTCTTCTGGGATAATTCCCCAAATCCATGCGGTCATGGCGAGTTTTTGTGCCTCATCTCCCAATGATTCAAAATCAAGCAGTCGCGGGTTTCGTCGTACTCGCCCCATAACTTGCTCGTCCAATTGTTTGCTTTTACTATCTCTCACTTGGTAGAGCATGCACGCACGCGGAATATCCCATCCTTCAGTGATTACCATTTTGAAAATGATAATATCAATCGTACTGGAGTTTTCTTTGGCATAATCTTTCCACTTGTTCACCGGCAACTTTTTCGCCTTAAAGGTGTCGTTGGTGTCGCATTGCTTCTCGTCATTCACAATCAGCATCCACTTTAAATCCGTGTGTTCGGCTTTATCCAGTACCTTTTTTATTTCAGCAATTTCCGCATCGGCCTTATCTTTGTTGCTAATTTGGATAATGAGGCAGGGGTTTACACCAAGTAAGTTGCGATAATCTTTTTTCACTTCTTCAAATTTTTCAATCGCGTCAGCCACTTTGGCATCAGGATCATCAATCAACTCAATATCTTTGATGAGTTTCGCATTCACGGCATCATCGTTTTTGATCTCTACATCGGGGTGTTGCCCGCGAGAGAGTTTTGGCGTGGCAGAAAAGTTGTATATTTTGGTGAAAAACTTTTCCGATAAATTGTCCAAATTGTTGGTGGCAATATGGCACTCATCTTTGATGAGATAGACTTTTTTATTGTGTCCACCGGTGATCTGCCCACCAGTCACAGTATGCAAAAATCCTTCCATCGCTCCCTGCATGAGTCGTCCGCCTTTTCTATACAAATCTCGGGGCAAAAGATAAACATTATATTCAGTTGGCACAAATAACCGCTCTTCACCCGCAATCTGACTACTAATGAGGTATGGCTTGAGTTCAGGAAAGTTTCCTTTTGCGGAGTACTCGACAAACTTCTCATAATTCTGAGTAGCGAGATCGCCTTTTGAAAGCGTAGACACCAGAAAAATCACATTTTTGTCCGAGGACATTATGCGATTCATCATATCCGCCATCATGTAGGTTTTACCACTCCCTGTGGGTGCCTTAAAAGTTAGCTCATCTTGTTTAGAGGTAATTTCAACAAGGACAGAGACGGCATTTTGTTGTAAGTCTATTGCTTCTTGTTTCATACTTATTTATCGGTAAGGGTTTTCTGCGTGCCTTCAAAATTTTCGCACACCCATTGTATTTTCTCCTTCACACCGAGTTTTTCTTTGCCGTACAGTGTCTCGTCTATTTTTTCAAACGGTTCATCGGAATACGGCGCCACAGTGGCAATATCATAGACATCAAGGTTATCTCCTAAGGGCTTGTTTTTCTCATTCCACTTAAAGTCTTTGGTGCCGTCATAACACTCACCCGTCATTACGCGCTTGAGGCGTTTTGCAGTAATACTTTGGGCTATGTTGTTCTCGTCGTTTGTTGCAAGTATGAACTTACGTTTGCCCTTATCGCTACGATTAAGTTCTAGAACGGCATGTCCGGTCGTTCCGGAGCCCGCAAAGAAGTCTAGAATGACTGAGCTAGGATCGGTGGTGTGAAATAGTAGTCTTTCGATCAATGATAGTGGTTTTACTGTCTCAAAGCCGTGATTATCACCTAAAATATCCGCCACTTCTTTCTTTGCACTTTCAGCAGTTCCTATTTCTTTAGAAAAAAATCCCCAGAATGGCTCTGTTGTTTCGTTTCTTTCATCTTCGGGTCTAATTTTAAACACGACTTTATCATTTTTAATTGATAAGTCTCCTCTGTCTTTATATGTGGCAACTTGGTCTTGACCAAGTTTCCACTGTTTCCCCTTCGGTGGGGAAACAGTGGAAACATCATCGGTGATGTCAAATATCATACTGTCCCTACCACGAACGCCCTCAGCATTCATGAGTTCAAGCACATGCTCACGATAATTACCTCGCTCGTCTGTATAAGGATATACTTTCTCCCCCTTGCTTATAAGATTGAAACGATTTCTACCAGCTCTTGAATATAAGAAAATGTGCTCCACCTTTGGTTGTAACTTATTAAATGCGGTTTTTGTATTTTGTGATTTAGTTTTTGACTCCCAAGCTATATTCCCAACAAAATTACTCTCTCCAAACACTTCATCAAAAAGCCCTTTCACGTACGCTTGATTTTTGTCATCTATACTACAAAATATCACACCACTATCACTCAAAAGTTGGCGGGCGAGGACAAGGCGTGGGTAGAGCATGGAAAGCAAATTGTCCCGCGTGATGGCATTGTCATAATTTGTCTGCGCAAATTCGCCCATACTATCTTTGCCGTAGGGCGGATCAATATAAATCACATCAATTTTGCCACGGTATTCAATCAGCAAGTTAAGGAGCGCATCATAATTATCGCCAATGATGAGCTTGTGCGTCAGGGCGTTTTTGTCTTGTATAAAACTTAATATTTCGTTTTTCTTAAAATACTTGATGGTGTCGGTCATCTTCTCCAATCGCTTGTCAAAATGAAAACCGGTGCGCTTATAGGTCGTACCAAGCTCGGCGATCATAATTGCTTCGTTGATTGTCTCAGCCTGCTCTATAAGTTTTTTCAAGAGATCAGCATTGGTCTTTTCTATAATCTTGTCTTCGATACGCTTATCGAGCTCAGCAATAAGATCGGCTTTTACTTTTTGAAGATTGTTTGTCATAGTTATTTAGTTAATATCGGGTAAATCTCTTAATCTTTTGCCTTTATATTGCCAATAAGCAGCTCCTTGATATGCGCCACTTTCATTTAATCCACCCTTTTGTTCATAAATTTTGTATGTTAATGGTGCGAGTTTCCAAATTTGCTCACCATACTCCACCTCACGTTCACCAACCACTTTTGCCGTGATTTCTTTGTCAGCTATAAAAACAATTTCCTCACCATCTTTAATACCTTTTTTATAAAAACTAAAACGTGCACCCTGCTCTCTCGCTTTTGAAATTTCATCAAATTCCTTTTCTTTATTTACATCTTTAGGGTAAATCACTTTTCCCTCAAATGACAACAAGAGCTGTCGCACCAAATCATAATCAAGAGCAAATAATTCACTATTTCCAACTTGATGTTTAATAAAAATTTCTTTTAAAAGATTTTCTTTATCGGTATAATCTTCTAATTCAATCGCAAAAAATCTTTTCAGACCGGAAACATTATAGTAACCATTAGCCTCAAGATTGCGCATTCGCTCCTGATAGTTACCAGTACCCGTTTGACCTATTTTTATCAAACCAGAAACGGCTGTTGTCATTATGTAAACAATTCCTTTCATATTTTTATACGAAATATAATCACCCCTACTTCGTCGCCAAAATACTCCTCTTATAAGTATCAAGATTTTCAAGGGCAATTCCTGTCCCTTTGGCCACACAGAGGAGTGCATCATCGGCCACAT
>CAZHJF010000050.1:1357-4545 GCA_964532885.1 uncultured Candidatus Saccharibacteria bacterium | reverse complement strand
CGATCAAGTTGGCGTTGATATCACCCAATCGCCCTTTTGAAAGATTGACCAGTAGGATTTTTTTGTTATCCATCAACTCTCGAAAATCAAAAGCTGATTTTTCTTGTGCCACCACCGGCCTCATAATTTCATTGGCCAAAAATACATCAAATTTGTTGGTGACATATTGTACATAGTTGGCAAGACCTTGCTCGCCACTAGTCTTTTCGGCATTGATCCAAAATTGCTTGACCAAAGGGTTTTTGCAACGCTCCAATTTATAATCGCGATACTTTTTGTCCGAAAGCACCCGCGAGACGTCTACCAAAGTGTTGCCGCTCGCTGGATCCTCCATCACGAGGAGCGCCGAGTTGCGGAAGTATTGTTCAAACGCTGGCCCCATCGACTCAGGAATGGCCCCATAAAGTTTTTTGAAAATGTTAAATAATTCATTCACCACAAAGGTCTTTTGTTCTGGAAGATTTTCATCATATTCGAGCATGTTGAGCCCCATCGGACGTGCAGTGTAAGCCGGATCAAAATATACTACATCGTCGTACCTCTCAGGTGGCACATTGGCCAAAACATTTTGAATATCCGAACCATGCGGATCAATCATACAGAGACCGTTGCCGTTTTTTATATCTTGCACGATCATATTCTTGAGCAAGGTTGACTTACCAGTACCAGTCTGACCGATAGTGTAAAAATGTCTAAGTCGATCTTCGGTAGATAAGAAAGCCTCTGTTTCCATATTGCGGTGTCTATTTATACCCAAGAGCACGCCACTCTGTGGCATCTCGTGCGGCGCAGCCGCAGTCGCGGCGCGTGTTTGGCGCAACATGTCATTTGAGTCCAAGGCCACAGTATGAAAATGCAAGAAAGTTGCAACTTCTCTGATATTGAGCGGGATAAAATTGTCCTCATCAAACATCCGAAATGCAAAATCTTTGGTCAATCTGCGCAAATCAGATTTTTCTGCCCTTTTCCAAGCAAAAGCATTGCCGGTAGTATTGTCAAACTGGTTAAAGCTTGACTTGATATTTTCAAGTATTTCTTCTGCTGCCTCTTTGGTATGCGAAGACGCCAGTATACGAATATTGCATTTTGCTATTGGCGCAGAGATCTTTTGGCGGATCAATTCTATAGCTTGAGGGTCAACTTGTTCTCTCTTTGGTTCCTCACCATCTTTTTTCTTGCCAGAAGATTTAAAAATTGATTTTATACTTTTTGCAAAATCGGCAACAATTGTTTCTGGTAGATCAATCGCCTCTTTGAGCGGCGTGCCTTTGTTGATACGCTTGAGAGCCTCTTCGTAACGCTTGATATATGTGTCCCCCACCGGCGACCAGATAAGCTGTATCGCCGCCCCCTCACCCTCGCGATCAACTTTGGAAAAGGAGCCGAGGATCGCGTTTAGCGGATCATGGTCAAAGTTGTCATAAGTCCTGATAGGAAAGATTGGGTTTCGGACAGATGTCGCATAAACCCCAACGGTATGACCAGTCTCATTGAAGATATTGTAGTCCTCTCTTTCTTCGCGAATTTTGGCATGTGGAAAAACTGCTAAAATATGTTTTTCAAACATCGATTTGCGTGATTCAGGTACAGCGGCGTAAAAAACTATTTCTTCAGAATAGTTTGCATTTGCAATTTCCAGAGCCATCCATAACTCTTCTTTTTTTGTAGAGATAGACAATAATCCGGCATAAAATTGTTCCATACTTGAAAGGGCTTCCTTGAGGCTTTTTGGAGAATCTGACTTAACCTCTTCCGGTATCAATATTTCAAACAATGCCATATTGAGACTTTTGCCCAAACGTTCAGACAATTTGAAGCCTGGCAGAGTAAAACCCTCTTTCAGATACTCAGCAATGTATCGATGAAAGTCATCAGTAATGTGGTAATTGTTCATCTTTTCTACCACGGACAGAGCGTTTTTTACCCCTTTTTCTCTAGCGAGCAGTACCAACTCTGAGATTTGTTTATCATGCGGTTCGGGCGAGAGTTTGATTGCAATTTTTTCTACCTCATGAGTATCGATTTGAAATTCGTTGTGCAAAACATCTTGGGCAGAGCTTGATTTGTACAAAGCCAAAGTTTCGCGAGCGACCGCAAGATCATCTTTTTTGATATTGAGATCATTTAGAGCCTGTTCTTTCTCTTCAATTACCTTTTTTAGATGAGCAATTTCTTCATCTGTGCTCTTGAAAGGAGTTTGTGGCAGAGCAAATCTATTTTCCATGAATATATGATAATACAAAAAACAAACACTCGCCATGTGAAATGGCGAGTGTTTGTTTAATAGATGAATTACATCTGAGGAGCAGAAGATTTGTTGCCTTTTGCAACAACAAGAATTGCTGACAGACCAACCAATATATAGATAACTCGCGAAATCAACGCTTCCTGTCCACCAAAAATGTTACCGATGTCCCAACCCAATAGACCAACTAGTAGCCAGTTGAGACCACCAATGACCAAAAGCCAAAATGCTATTTTACTCATGAGTTTTGATTAAATAATTAATAATACGACCTATTTAGTTAATATTATAAAATAAAATAATAAAAAATATAGTAAAACGTGTGTATAAGAAATCAACTCTTTTGTTTGCATAAAATTACAAGGGTGATTTAATAAAAAAAGAAGGAGATGTAATGATCGGTCAGTCTACAGAGTCCATCAACTTAGGCCAACTCATAAAGCGCGTCAGATCCCAAAAAGGGGTCTATCGATCAGGCCTATCTGTATCATCCGGTATTGACGAAGACGATATCGCCAGAATTGAACATGGGGATATGAGAAAGGGAGACAAGTTTTTAATAATTCGGATTACAAAAAAACTGGACATAGAGCCAGATGATGTAGAAAAGATTGAAAGGCTGGTGAAAAGGATTTATCACCGTAGACGTGTTAAGTTCCACCTGTCCCAGAGTATTCTCTCTCGTAGGAGAGGCTTCATAAGAAGATCGTAGCGCACTTCATTATAGATATAGAGAAAACATCAACTCCCGATCCTTACGGATCGGGAGTATTTTCATGCAAATTTTGAATTAATAAAATTGCCCATAAAATTACTTTTTGAAACTCTATATAAATATGGTATATTTTTGACGTACCTACATCCTTGGCGCTATCGTCTAACGGTTAGGACGAAGCCTTCGAGAGGTGAGCATGGGGTGGGACCCAAGCGCAAGACCTGAGAT
>CAZHJF010000050.1:0-1347 GCA_964532885.1 uncultured Candidatus Saccharibacteria bacterium | reverse complement strand
ACACCTTAGCTGTTCAAATCCACCGCGGTATTGAGAAGTTGAAAGTCCTATACAACCAAATACCAAAAATCACTTCTAAAATAAATTTTTGAAAACTCAGACTGATATGGTATATTTTGGGCGTACCCACAATATTGGCGCTATCGTCCCTGCCTGCCGGCAGGCAGGTAACGGTTGACGGGCCTTCGAAAGGTGAGCTTGGGAAGGGACCCAAGCGCAAGACCTGTGATAGTTTTTTATGAACAAAGTGAGGTAAAAAACAGAACAGGTGTACAGCTTCTGTAAGAAGAAAAAGCGGGGTTCATTTAGATTGAATTTTGGCGCTATCGTCTAACGGTTAGGACGGAGCCTTCTCAAGGCTCAAATCGGGGTTCGATTCCCCGTAGCGTCACAAATTGTCTTTCGAGGTCATTGTTTTTCTGAGAAAGCCTTAATACTGGCTCCAGTTTTAGTGTTCCATTTACAAAATCTTCATAGGTCGGAACCTCCGTGAAAACCAGACTAAATAATGCCCTCTGTGCACGCATATTATCCATATCTATCAAGAGTTCTTCGGGGTGTTCCAATTGGGCTTATACTTTTGATATTTCAGCTATTATTTTCCAAATGTTTGGGAACTCTCTTTCAAAAATTTCGTTAATTTTTTCGGCATTTTCGGGATCTCTCTGCATTATTGGATTTTCAGGAAAAAATTTATTCATGATTAGATTTACCAGCCTCTCCTTTGTCCAATGTTCAATATTATATTGTTTGATAAGCGGCTCTATGGTTAAGTGGACAATCTCGTGAGCCAAGGTTTTTGCCGCTGAATCTCTCCTGTTCTGATTTATATTTAGTTGAATATCGCTTGGCCATCCATAGCTTCCGCCTGTGCCATATCTAGTCAAGCAAGCGTAATATTTTTCTTGTAAAGGTTGGCCAAGAGTTTTGAGATTTTCAAAAAAATTTTCTTTTATTGCGTCCCAACCATTTTTTATTTTTGCAACTTCATCAGCATAAAATTTTTCATCAAATTCTGCCGAAACAGCTTCCGACACATCTTGATCATTTATTTTTTCGTCTTTTTCCAGTTTTTTCTGCAGCAAATCAGGATATTTAGGTTTGTATCCTTGTTCTTTGTACCAAGCACTCCTTTTGAGAGTGTTTATAACCCGGGCGCATTCATCTTGCAGAGAATAATCAAAGATAACTTCGTTTTGCATATCTAATTTATACCACAAAAGTTTAATCTATAAAAAGAAAACCCCGCGATGTTCTGCGGGGTTGGAGTCGGCGCCATTCTCCTGGGCGCTTACTTTTGTTCGGTGTACGATGCAGCGAATGAAAATGCTTCTTGCTCTGCACTAT
>CAZHJF010000049.1:0-4618 GCA_964532885.1 uncultured Candidatus Saccharibacteria bacterium | reverse complement strand
TCTGCTCGACCCGGACTCCGGAGGTATCACCACCACCTGCTCATCTGACGCCAGATTAAAAACTAACATTCAAGAATCAGTCAATGTGATTGAGTATTTGCGCAACATTCCGATCAAAGATTTTACAGTCATCGCATCGGGCGACAGACGCACGGGTGTGATCGCGCAAGAGATGCTGGTCGATTATCCGGAGCTGGTGCATATGGGCCCCGACGGATATTATGGCGTGTCGGAAGTGAGTTCGTGGAAGATTATAAAGGGATTGCAGGAACAGCAAACAATGATCGAAGATTTGCAGAGCGGTCAGGCCGAGATTGTTTTGGTCGAGCAAAGGTTGACCGCTTTGGAAAGAGATACGCAAGCGACCTCTACCACCCTAGAAGGGGGTGGGTTGAGCCTCATTGGCCGTATAATGGCCTATTTCAAGGGTTTTGGGCTAGATATTCAAGATGGCTTCACTCGGATTTCCAAAGTCTTTGTGGGCTCTTTGCACATTGAAGGAGAAGTTTGTGTGGATGATACTTGTGTGACCAAAGATCAATTCAAAGAAATGATTTTGCGTAGTGGAGTCGGCGCAGTGCAAATAGTGAGTTCCACTCCCGAGGTTGCGGGGTCTTCTGACAGTGGGACCCAGATCTCAACTTCAACTTCGGCAGAAGATGATTCAACACCAAGCAATATCGGCACCGGAGATCAAAATGCGACAAGCACCCCGGAAGTTGGCACTTCAACACCTGAAATAACCCCCCCAACCCCCCTTATTTTAAGTGGGGAGTCCGAAGCCCCTTCCCCTTCGCAAGGGGAAGGGGTGGGGGATGAGGTCGTGACAGATGGGGATCAGGGTGGGGTTTTGGCAGAAGAAAATATAAACACCGAAGTTGACACAAGTCAAAGTTCGACGCCTTAAATGAAGCTCTTTTGTATCACGGATAGCTATTTTGACCCCAAAAAACTACACCAGACGTGATATGGGGGCACCTACTAAACGTGATATGAGCGTGAGATACACCTTTCTCCACTTTTGGTATAATAAAGTATGATTAAAAAATCTACAGCTTACATTGATGCGGCAAACCTCCACAAAGGAGTGTCAGATTTCGGTTGGAAATTTGATTACACAAGGTTTAGGGTCTGGTTGTCTGAAAAATATTCCGTGTCAAAGGCTTATTTATTTATAGGATTGATCCCTCGCTACGGTAACCTTTATAAGTATCTTCAAGAATCCGGATTTATTTTAGTTTATAAGGAGGTTATATACGACGGAAACGGTAAACCTAAAGGAAATTGTGATGCTGATTTGGTTTTGCAAGCAGTATGCGACACATATGAAGAAAAATTTGAAAAAGCAATCATCGTCGCAAGTGATGGGGATTATGCCTCATTAGTTAAATTCCTTGAGACCAAAAACAAGATCAGAGTTATCCTATCTCCTCATACTAAAGACGAGTGTTCAATTTTATTAAAAAGGACCGGGGTACCAATATCTTATATCAGAGATCAACAGGGAATATTAGAAACCAGAAAAGAAAAAGCCCCCAACGGAGACAAAACTCCATAAGGGTCTTTTTCGTAAGTATTAAGTATATAGTAGCAAATCCAACCTAAAAGTCAAACATAAATTGTTAATAACATGATTAAGTCTAAAGTTCCCAAATCAAAAGAAGACTTACCAGTGAAAACTGCGATTGATGAGCGGATCCCAGATATGGCAAATTCGGCCGGGGAAGACTTTCAACAAAGTGTCAATGTCGGCAAACGGGTCTGCCCATATTGCAAGTCTAGTAATTTTGTCAAAAGAGGGGTGCGCAAAAAGAAGCACGAAAAGGTCCAGCTTTATCTTTGTCGCAACCCGGAATGCCAGCGCACCTTTACTAGCGAAGATTCAAAGGGTCGAAGATACCCGATCAAGATTGTGATCGAAGGCATTTCCTACTACAATTTGGGCTTTACTTTGGAGCAAACTTGTAAAATTCTCAAACAAAAATTCAAAGTGGCGCCGGATGAGCAAAGCTTGGCCAAGTGGATTGAGCAGTATAAACCGCTTTGTCGTTATGAAAGAATGCGCTCTTACGCGCTCAAAATGTATCGGCCGAAAGATGTGATTGAGTGTGTGACCTTGGCTCACAAACAACTTTATAACTTTCGCTATCATCGAGCCAAAACGAGATTGATGTTGGAAGAGTTTAAGAATCGAAATTTTAGGCCTTTGAAAGATTTTTTGGACTCGGTGGCTTCGGAGACCCCGCATCAAAGTTTTTTGGAAGGCGAGAGAATGAGCGAGGTGCGGAGCAAGTTTGACCGCACCGACATGGTGGTCAAATCCAAATCCAATTTTGCCAACAAGCTGACTGAGTTTGCGCTCAAAGGCGCTCGGTCCAACAAATTGCGTCACGAAGCGGTGCAGAGATTTATGATTGCAAATGATAGCGTGACTGTAGCGACCGAAGTGCCGGTTGCTATTCGCAAAGAAGATATTGAGCATATGCAAAGGGTGCTCGGGTTCCAGATTGTGGATGAAAAAGGGATAAGTTTTCGAAAAAATTCAGCACGAGAGGGACGGGGTGCAAAGCAAAAGGCAATTCCGGCACCAGAAGGCATGCCTAAGATTCTAACCGGCCACATAGACTTATTACAAATTAGGAACGGCCAAATTCATATTTTGGATTACAAGCCGAATGCGGCCAAAGAAAAACCAATCGAACAACTCACTTGGTATGCGCTTGCTCTTTCCAGGCTGACTGGTTTGCGAGTTTTTGAATTTAAATGCGCATGGTTTGACGAAAAGGATTATTTTGAATTTTATCCGCTCCATATAGTCAAAAAAACCTCGGGTAAGAAAAAAAGAAATGTCAGGTGGCGCGATGGCACTCGGGCTTCGATACCGCAGGATAATGTTTTAAAAATTATTCGATAAAAGACAAATTATGTCGTATTTTAGGGAAAATAGGGGAGTAGGGCAGGAGGGCAATGCTCCAAAAAGCGGCAATTTCGGTAGTGGTAGGTTTACCCCAAAAAAACCCATACGCTCGTTTAGAGATTTGGAAGTCTATCAAAAATCTTTGGAATGTTCGGTCTTGGTCTCAAGTGATGTTGTGCCACGAGCAGAAAATCTGGGATATAAGCATACGGAAAAAATGTTGGACTGCGCCTTGTCTGTGCCTCTACTTGTTGCTGAAGCCCATAGTTTGCGCTTTGCCGATTTTGCTTTGGCCCTCGGATACCTTGAAAAGGCGATGTCTTCTTGCAACAAGCAAATCGTTTATCTCGACCATGTCAAGGGTTTGTATGGCACCAAAGTGAATCCAGATTTAATAGAAGATATCGCAGGTAGGTATATTTTGGTCCGGCTCAAAATGTTTCGACTGGAACGCAGTTGGCGCAAGTTTATGGATGGTGACAAGCCGGATGAGCCGATTGGTGTGGACAAAAAATAATTAAATTATGTTAGAATAAATCAAATGAATGAAATAAGATTTAACCCGCCCATAAGAGAAGTCCCAACAAGTATGCCTCGTTTTGAAACGCCACTCCCTGAAATCAAAACGCCGTCAAAAAAAGTTTGGTGGAAATACGTGGCTGTTTTGCTGGTCGTTGTTGGTCTGGCGATATTTGGATTTTGGTTGGTTCAAGAAAAGCTCCTTATTAGTAAAGCAAATGACACTTCAAGTCAGGCCAACGCTTTGAGTAGCTTACTTGATAATCAATCTGGCGATCAATACAGCGCAGTCTTTTTGCTCAACGGCCAAGTCTATTTTGGCAAAATGGTTTCGAACAATGAAAAAGAAATAGTCTTGAAAGAGGTTTATTATCTGCAAGCTTCTACTGCTTCCAAGGCTGAAGAAAAAAAGTATGACCTGATTAAACTCGGCACCGAAGTCCACGGCCCAACTTCGGAAATATTTATCACGCGCTCCAACGTGCTATTTTATGAAATTTTGCGTTCTGACAGTGAGGTGCTTAATTCAATCAGAAATAAAAATTAATTTCGATTAAAGATGTAATGGTCTTGATTTGTGAATAAAAACCTTGACTTTTACTTTATTGGGTATATACTAGTATTGTGTCTGCGGGTCGTCAGACCCTATCGGCATTATAGCTGATGGCAGGCACAACAAAAAACCCCCTCTAAAGAGAGGGAGTTTTTATTATTTTTTTCAGCATAAGGGAATAGTTTTAAATTTTCTTTTCCACACTTTTGGGCTGGCGGATATTCGGGATTTTGCGATAATATAAACAGGTATTAATAGGTTATTAATAAACACGGGCTTTTCTTAAGCTCCTTGTTTTGAAGATAGAAGACCTTTGGATTAGAGCCGACTCTCGCCGTCTCCGTTTACGCGGAGCACAGGTAAGACCGGCACAAACCCAAAGTATGCGCTTCATCTTTTGAAGGCAAGAGGGAATAGAGGGAAGTCTAAAACAATGGAACAAAACATAGAAGTTCAAAGCCAGAATAGTTCGGGTAGCGTTTTGCTTCGAAAATTGGGAGTCATACTTTCAGTTTTCGTTTTTCTTTTACCAATTTTTTTCGTACCTTCTGATGCGATTAGTTTGTATGTCGCAAAGATTGCACTTCTCGCCACAGGGCTAGTTGCTATTTTTGCGGTTTACCTATCGA
>CAZHJF010000048.1:0-4652 GCA_964532885.1 uncultured Candidatus Saccharibacteria bacterium | reverse complement strand
ATATTGAAGTGCTCAAGATCGAGAACTTGAGGCGCGATATAAAGACTGTGAGCGAAATCCGCGTGTGCCAAGAGTTGGTGCAAATGGTCAGGAAGGTGAGGCCTGACATAGTACACCTCAATTCATCCAAGATCGGAGGCATCGGCGCGGTCGCGGTCTGGATCGCCAAGCTCACCTCCAAAAATTACCATCCGCAAATTATCTTTACTGCCCACAACTGGGGCTTCAACGAATTCTGGCGCTCCCCTATTTCGCGACTCTTCTTTTATATTAGCCACTGGGTAACCATCCTTCTCTGCGACAAAGTTATTGTGGTCGCAAACAAAATCCGGCTCGATATGGCATGGGCCCCACTCGCCACGGAAAAGATGGTTGTTGTTCACAATGGCGTCGGGGCCATGGAGATGGTAGAGCGGCCAAAGGCTAGAGCATTCCTCTCGGGTTCTAGCGATTGCTCGAAACAGATTATTTTGTCTATCTCGGAGCTTCATCCCACCAAAGGCCTTGATGTCGCATTGAAAGCAATCGCTCTCCTGCCCCAAGCCAAGCGCGAACAGATTTTGTACTGTATCGCTGGTAGCGGAGAATGGAGCGATAAATTGCAGAATGATGTTATCAAACTGAAATTGACCGAGCATGTGCGCTTCCTCGGCTTTGTCGCCGATGCCCCCCAATATCTACTTGGAGCAGATATTTTCCTTCTGCCCTCACGCAACGAGGCTTTCCCCTATGCAATCCTTGAAGCTGGCCTTGCTGGTCTCCCCGTAATTGCAACTAGCGTAGGCGGTATACCCGAGGTATTAGAAGATATGCAGAACGGAATTCTCGTGCACAAAGAGAACAAAAAAGAAATCAATGAAGGAATATCGTACCTACTTGAACATCCAGAAAAAAGAAGTGAATTTGGGGCAGAAATAAAAAGAAAGGTAATAGAATATTTCTCGATAGAAAAAATGCTTGAACAAACTATCGCTGTGTACAAAAGTTAATTCAGATTTGAGATTTAATTTCTAAGATATTTAAACCACACCAATAATCTCATTGCCCGACAATTCTTTGTGCACCGGTCGGGCATACCGACTCATACCAACCAAAATACCGAGAACCAAAAACTCGGCAATCAGATGCGACCCCCCATAGCTCATAAGAGGCATCGTGATGCCGGTAACGGGTAGAAGACCGATATTCATACCAATATGGATAATGAGGTGCGACAACAAAAGAATGGCGACTCCTAAACCAAAAAGTATCTCAAAATTACTCTCACCTTTTTGCGAGATATCCAAAATACGCCAGAATAGGATACCAAAAAGCACAAACAAAACCGTATCACCAACAAAACCCCATTCTTCACTAAAGGCAGCAAATATAAAGTCGGTCTGATACTCGGGCAGAAACTTCAACTTTGATTGACTGCCATAACCCACCCCTTTGCCCAAAATTTCTCCCGACCCAACCGCAATAGTTGATTGATAGGCATTGTATCCGGCACCGTGCAAATCAGCGAGTGGATTTATAAATGAAGTAATTCTGGCCTTCTGATAATCTTGGAAAACAAAAAACCATAAACCGCTAAACGTACTTACCCCTATCAAAAAAACCGCCAGAAGATGCTTCTTGGAAATACCCGAAACCAAAATCATACCAAACCAGATGGCAAAAAGTATCATGGCCGAGCCAAAGTCGGGTTGGAGAAAGACCAACATAAAGAGGATAAAGGCATAGACGCCAGATATTATGATGTGTCGTATATTCGCAATTTCTATATGCCGACGGCTAAAGTATTTCGATAAAAGTAGTATGAGAACAATCTTGACATAATCGACGGGCTGAAAGGCAAAAAGGCCAAGGTTAAACCAGCTTCTCGCCCCATTGGTCGGGGGCACCGCAAACAGCATAAGCAGGATCCCACAAGTAGCGAAAAACAAAGCGGCCACTACTTCAGTCCGACGCAAGAAACGCCAATCGATCCTGCTCGCAACAAAGAAAACCACGAGCGCAACACAAAGCCAGATTATTTGCCTATAGAAAAAACCTTCACCAACCTCTTCGGCAGTGAACGAATTCATGGTTAGGATACCGGCAAAAGTCACAAACACCGCAGACCCAACCAAAAGCCAGTCGATGGATTCTAGGATTTTTCTTATTCTAGGCATCAATTATTTTGTAGGTGATCTCGATTCGGGCCGGCACTTCTTTGCATATCTCTGACGAAATCTGTTTGTATATAGATGCAAGATCCTCCGCCGTCGGGGCAAAGAAGAAATCCTGACTCAGAGAAACAATTTGAGATAAGAATGTTTTGTTTACATTCTGACCAAGACCGATGGTGTATATTTCTACCTTATCTTTCTTCATTTCCACAGCTTCGGACAACGCAGCTTGCTCGGCAAAGGCGATATCCTCGGCTTCTGTGTGGCCGCTAGGATCTTTGGGATTATTTGCCACACCATCTGTGAGCAAAACCACTACTGTCGCCCTATTCTCCTCCCCCCTTTGAGATACTAGCGTACTCCACCCTTCGTGCAAAGCGTCGTAAATATTGGTGTATTGGGTAGTACCGGTCGCAATCGCAATCGAACCAATCGCGGTACGGGCCAGATCAAAGTCTGGGGTTAACGACGATTCAGGTGGGTTGGTGGCTTTAGTAGCAAATGATAATACCCCTACCCGATCACCCAAGGTTAATCGATCTACAAAAGAAACGGCCGCACTTTTGGCACTTGTCAGTGGTTCGGGGGGGTTAATTTTTGTGGAGGCCATCGATCCAGATCGATCGAGTAGCAAGATAGTGTCGGACTTTCGGCTACAAGCTCGCGTGCCAAGCTCAAAGGGCTTGGGCCAAGTAAAAAATACTTGGCCAATTTCATCTTTCTTGAGTCGATTGATAAATGTTCTCGAGGCGGCGATGGCATTGTCGCGCCCATCGAAAACAACCGCCACCAACTCGATGTTTTTTACTTCTGACAAACTTTTGTTTTCAACTGTGGCTTCGATTCTTGGTGCCGTTTCGACACGCAAGAGTGGCGTATGAGAAATAGATATTATTTTTTGGTCTTCCTCATTATTCTTGCGCCAAACTATTTTGGCTTCATCAACTTCAAATGTGGCCCGTTTGGGTATGGCCCCACCTTCAAAAGTGATCGAACCTTCAAATACTCCAACCGTCTTATTCTTGGGTAATACGGTTGCTCCCTCACGTTCATAAATAACATTATTACCCTCGCCGTAGAAAACAAATTTATATGGGACATAAACAGCGTCCGCATCGGTGTTGGGATTTTCCACATACACTATCGCACTCCACACCCCTGCTAGGGGCTCAAAAAGACGCGGGTCCCACTTAACAATGGGCATCCTCGCCTCCTTGGCACAAATATGAGAACAGCTCCCTCCGCAGTCCACACCCGTTTCGTCGCCATTACGGATTTTGTCGGAACACGTCGGCGCGGTATACCAAAATTTCCAAAATATAAAAAAACAGAGCGCGCTAATAAGTAGAACTGTCGTTCCTAGGTAAATAGTTTTCCTACGACTTGCCCAGTCGCTTGCCTCTTCCATGCGCTAATTATAAAGCACAAAGCTCTTTTTGTTTAGCTTTTGAAACAAAAAACAGAACAGGTGTACAGCGTCTGTAAGACGGGACATTCAATAACAGTTGAGAACTCTGTGCTGGCGACTACCTACTCTCCCCCTTTCGGAGTACCATCGGCACTACCAAGCTTAACTTCCGTGTTCGGAATGAGAACGGGTGTGACCTCAGCGTTAAGCCACCAACACACAATTATCAACTTATGTAAGCTACTGCTATTTTAACCACTTGATTCCTTGAACGCAGATCCAATTTATAAAAAATTGGGTGGCGAGGGTGCTGGGATTCGAACCCAGATATACCGAGCCGTGCCCTCCGGCTTGTTTTTGGCTGCCAAGACCTAGCCAGAACAATACGGCTCAGGGCCTTACCCAAATTAGGCAACACCCCCCTTCGAAAGAACTACGTTCAAAGAATCAAACTCAGGTAAAATTTTGGAGCTATTGCCCCATGCGACAGGAAAAAATCAGCGGTTTCCAAATTTCCTAATAGGATCGGAAAATTAGTACGCCTTGGCTCAAACGATTACTCGCCTTACACCTAGCGCCTATCAACGTGATCATCTCTCACGATCCTAAACGATTCCTTATCTTGGAGCTGGCTTCCCTCTTAGATGCTTTCAGAGGTTATCCAAACCCGACTTAGCTACCCTGCGATGCTCTTGGCAGAACAGCAGGTACACCAGAGGTCAGTTCAACTCGGTCCTCTCGTACTAGAGTCAAATCCCCTCAAGAATCAACGCCTGCAGTAGATAGGAGACCAACCTGTCTCACGCTTGCTTGCCCCGCCGTAGCTTTTGTAAAAAGCGAAGGAGGGTTACCCACTATTACTAGTGGCAATGGACTATAGCTTTCTCTGTTTTCTTCTGTAATTGAAGGGGAAGGTACCCTCCCGGTGTACACATTGGCTTAAAGCCGCGGTGACTCTTCCTCCCCCATTACAAAAGAAAACAAATTACTGACGTTTAGTCTCTACGGGCCCCGGTACCGTATGGTACGGGGTTCCCTCGGTGTTACCCTTAATTTATTAAAGGGGTTCACCGATATTAGTCAGTTTAATC
>CAZHJF010000047.1:0-4891 GCA_964532885.1 uncultured Candidatus Saccharibacteria bacterium | reverse complement strand
CTTCGGCGCTTGAAGACCATACACTAGCCAAAGGTCAAGCCAAAGTTGAAGAGGCGATAAGTGATGGCAAAAAAGTCGGTGTACCTATGCTCGGTATTGGTGGCACAGGCAAGGGAACGATTATTAAACTCTCAGGTCCTCGCGTAGTTAATACCACAACTCGCGCCAGACGCCCAGGTGAAGAAGCTGGAGTTGACTATCATTATATTGATGGTGTTGATGTTGAAGGATTGGATGCCAACGGCGAAAACAAATATCTAGCACAAGGCCCATTCCTTGCAGATCTTCTCCGTGAAGGTCGTGGTCGTTACGGCACAACCGTTGCTGCAACCAAAGAAGCTTTTGCCAAGTCTAATATCGCGTTTATCGAACAAAGCCCTGCCGAAGTTGTCAACATAAGTAAAAATGCACCAGAGCTCCTACCTGAGCTAACACTTCAGCCTGTTTGTATTCTTCCTCCAGGTGGTGGAATCTTAGAGTTAGCTACGCGTGTTATTGTTCGTACCTACGGTGACCCTACTCACAAAGATCCAGAAGTCGAAGATCGTTACAGTGTCAAAGATTCATACCTAGAATCCACAATGGGTCCAGGCCAAATCACCGAAGTAGCCGAAACAACACTATTCAGTCAAAATCCAGATTTGGGCATCGTTTATATCGTTAACGACGAGCTTCCAAGAGCAGTTTCCCAAGTCAAAAAACTACTTTCGCTTAGTTAATAAGTAACTGCCATGACCACGATGATTGATAATCTGTCTTTTTCAATTGCTAATGATTCTTCTGTGGCTCCTGTTGTTCAACACAACTTCAAAGATCAGCATGTCCAAAAAGAACTAAGGCGTTACGCTGATAATCTACTAGCTCAATACGACTTTAGTTTAATCGGACTCAAAAAACTCGAGCTTGATCTCCACAAAAATCCCAAAACCTCACTTTTTATTCACGCAGGTGTCAAGTTAGCTATTTCCAAAGCAGCCTTTAGTCTTATCAATAATCCACTACAAATAGGCATTGTTGTTTCGGTTTTTCGTGAAAGCCACAGACTTAGACCTCGCCAAATAAACGGCCTTATCTGGGGTGCAAATAATTCCGAATCTGCTCTCGACCCTCACCCACACGGGGAGAATTTTGTTGTTGAAAAAGACAGACAGCTTAGGTGGTTGCACAAGGTCAACCCTAATATTAAATGCCGTCTTATTTGGGTTGATGATGGTTGTGATTCTGATACGGGTAAATCAATTCAAACAATTATTGATCACCGCCAACTTCACGAAACCCACGAAGTTATTTTTCTTGAAGACTTCATCAAAAATGCACCGAACCAAAAAATCGACTTGCTAAAAGAAGCAGTTGTCGAGCTCAAATCTGCTAAAGACAGCAAAAAAGGCGGCTCTGTTTATGCAGGAATGGCAAGTTCCATTACAGCTGGTGACGATATTGTTGTTTATACGGACGCAGATCTTTCCTATAACCTAGGCTTACTTGGTACACTTATTCACCCAATCGTAAACGGCGCTTCGGCAGTTACTGCCAACCGCAGACATGAATTGTCTGTTTCTGAAGATGCAGAGTTCTTACATTCCGAAGGTAAAAAAAGAACCAAGATTCTTCTTGGAACAATTCGCAACGAACTCTTGGGACACTATTTACCTACCGACACTCAAGCAGGATTTAAGGCTTTTGATACCGCCAATCTTGCCACAGTCGTAGCAATGCCAGACAAAATAACTGATATGTCTTTTGATATTCAGCTCCTTGCCAGACACGCAGCCGCAAGTGGTGAAGTAGCTACAAGTGTTCCTGTAATAGTACTTGATAGTTCAGAGTTAACAACGGCTGACAATAGCAGTACTTATGCCAATATGGCGGGAGCAGTATTAGTCACAGCCAAAGAATCTCAAACACTCACACCCGAAACCGAAAAAATCCTTCAAATCTTAACTAATAATTGGTCAGAAGTAGTCAAATTATTAGAAGAGCCAACTGACGATCCAGACATTAACAATTTGCAGGAAATTCTAACTACCACAGTTAATACCACTGCAAGTAAGATTAAATATTCCGAAGTAAGAAGCGGTGTTCTCAAATTAATTGAGATTTTTTCCTAATAAAATAAATATAATATTGTTATCATCACACTTAGTGATTTAGCCACATTGATGATGTACAATAAACTTGCATTTTATAGCTAATGAATAAACCGAAAACATACATTGAAGATAAAATAATTTTAGACCCTGTTAAGTATTATGCTGATTTTCACCAAAGACTGGTTAAAGGCGGACCAAACACCCCATTTCCGGAATTCAAGCCTGTTGTAGATTTTTTACTTTCTGAGCTTGATAGTGAGAGCTTTTCAAAAGTTAGAAGTGATCATCCTGATCTTGAATACGAGGTTCAAGAGGTCAAAACATTACTGGCACATGTAAATATTGCTTTTGTTTTCGATGACAAAGATAAGTATCCATATGCTGAACCATTTTCTGCTCCATTTCCGTATCGGCCAACACTTGATGCAATAGAATCTGCTTTACGACTTTTTGACAAACTAAATAGACTTGAGCCAAATAATAAGGCGGTACCTCTGTATCATTTTGACAGGTACGCTTATCATCGACACTCGCTGGTTGCTGATCCTGATGTAATTGTTTACCCAACCATCAAGGACTTAACTTTTTTTGATCTGATTCGTACTCGTTCTGTCCCAATTGGTTTTATTGGGGTGTTTTCTCGCACTGTTCGTGTCGACAGACATCAGCAATCTCCGCTCGATTTTTGGTATCACGACCTTAATCATGTTCGACGTATGCATGGGTATATGACACTTAGAGAAAAACAAAAGGGTATTACCACAGACGATCAAAAACTCGCTTACTACAAAGAAATGGACGATTTTATTGTTCAAAAAATAGTTCCAAACATCACACAACTTCCCCCAAATCCAACAAAAGAAGATATTGCAGTCAGAAATCTGGTACGAATACTTATATTCGAAATTATTCACGAAACAGCCCTTACTGCTGAGGCAGAGTCGATAATCGAGGATTTATTACGCTCTTCACAGCCTCAACCATTCGAACACATGGTCGAGGAAGAAAAGCCAGAGGACATTGAAGAGCTTCGTACGCCAACCGGCAATATAAAAAGCGGCGTTTCGGTACTTAACAAATCAGATAACGCACCAATTAAAGTTCGCTTTTTCTTTGATAGAGCTTTGGCCTTGCTTGCAAATGTTAATAATAAGATTAATTTTGGTTTTTATGACGACCCAGACGACCCAAGCGACGATGTGGCACCAATCGACTACCGCAAACCAGAAAATATCGTAGCAGCAGCCAAAAAAATCTTCGAAATCCTCGAATTTAAAGATGTGCCAAGTGATGAAGTACTGCTTGAGTTTGCTTCTTCCAAGGAAGGTTCTGCTGAAAAATTTATTTACAAAGGCGTAGATATGGATGGTGGTGCAAGTGCAACAGAGCCAATTTCTGGTGACGAAATAATCAGTCAGGTTAAAGCGCTTGGTAAAACCGTTTATAGCTTGTTTGGCTATTCTCTTCTCGGTTATGAAGACCGCGACCAAGTAATGGGGGAGATTACCAAAGAACTTGAACAGCTTGATCCTAAAACAACAATTATAAATATTGGCGCAACAGAAGAGGGTATTGGTTATGCTTACAAAATCGCTAAAAAAATGGGATTCGATACGATTGGCATTGTTTCGACTCAAGCATTGTTTTACAGTGGAAAATTTTCAGAATTTGTCGACAAGATTTATATTGTTAACGACAGCAATTGGGGTGGATACCTACCCAACACCAACAAACTAACCGAGACCACTAAAGCCTTTCTTGGCGTCAGTGATGTGATTTCGGCCCATGGAGGAGGGGAAAATACAGCAGTTACTTTAGCAGAAGCCGATAAACTTGGTATTAGTACTCTATACTCGCCAGCAGAAATGAATCACGAAATTGCTACTAGTCACGCTCAAAATAACCATATGGCCGCTCCAACTGATTTTCATGGAGCAGCTTACTATGCTTGGGAAAAAATTAAATAATAATTTTATGGCTAATTTTTACGAAGTTTTTCCTGAAGGCAAAGCCGTTCTTCCAGTCATTCATGTTGAATCTGCACCTCAAGGCTTGCATAATGCAGAAATAGCGTTTGAAGAAGGAGCTGACGGGGCATTTTTAATCCAAATGGAGGATCTTGGAGTTAATGATTTGGATGAAATGTATCGGGTTGTACATCAGGAATTTTTTACTTGGTGGATAGGTATTAATGATTTGTCTAAGCCGGTTGTTAATGTTTTTGATTCAATTAATCCTACGGTTTCTGGCCTTTGGACGGATGATGCGCGAATAATGGAATGGCTTGACCATCAATCCGAAGCCGATATTATTCAAGCAGCAAAACATGATAGCAAATGGAATGGTTTATATTTTGGCGGGGTCGCCTTTAAAGGTCAAAGACCTGTACAAAACATCGAGTTAGCAGCCAAAATCGCGACCCAATACATGGACGTTGTCACAACTAGTGGTATAGGAACAGGTTTTGCGCCTGAGGTTGAAAAAATTCGCGCAATGAAAGCCGCAATTGGTAATCATCCACTTGGAATTGCAAGCGGAATAAGCCCCGATAATGTTCACGATTTTACACCTGTTGCTGACGCGTTTTTGGTGGCGACAAGCCTATTAGAAAAAGGTACTGAAAACTTTGACCGTTCCCGCGTCCGCGATCTAGTTCAGGCAGTAAGAGGTAGTACCAAAAAATAAAATGTATCCTAACGAGTCCGAAATCAAAAACCTTCACAGGTATTACGCTCCCAGCCAAACCGCATTCGATATTATTTTTTCTCACTGTGAAATAATTTGGCAAATTTGTTCTCAAA
>CAZHJF010000046.1:3125-4909 GCA_964532885.1 uncultured Candidatus Saccharibacteria bacterium | reverse complement strand
GAGTCTGAGGAAACGATAGTAAACTTTTGAGGATAGAGGCTCTCGATCATACCTCGACGCATTTCAAATGATAACGGGTTTCGGTCGGTCTGTATTGGAGAGCAGCCAAGCAAGATGAGCGCAATCCTGTGCTTCTTTAACACATAATCGAGAATGTATCGGTGGCCTTCGTGCAGATTTGGCACCTGAAAACGCGCGACAACTACACCAACCCATTCGTCTTTTGTAAGGAACATTTATTTCTCCCGCGTTTTTATACCACGTTTTATATAAAAAATGAACCAAATCTTGACGAGTATTATGTTGCTATCTAAAAATAAATATTTTTGCTGGACGCATGGCCCCGTCTTTTTTGACTTTTTTGGTGGGCTTCAAAATACTTAGACTCGCGATTTTTTTTCTAAAATTTCTTTTATCAATTTTTTTTCCTAAAACTGCCTCATATATTTTTTGAAGTTCGGAGAGGGTGAATTCACTAGGTGATAAATATCTGGTTATATCGTTATTCATTAAATTGAATCTTAAATGTTTGAGGACATATTCAAACATTTCATTGTGATCATATGCCAATTTTGGCACTGCGCTCACAGGTACCCATTTGGTTTGGAGTTTGGCTTTGGATAAATCTTGGGGATTGGTGTTGGTGAGAGTGAGATAGGCGATAGAGACGACCCTACCACGTGGGTCGCGATCGATAGTGCTAAAAGTGTATACCTGCTCTTTGTAAATTTTCTCTATTCCAGCTTTTTCTTTGAGCAATCGATCCACTGCTTCTTCAGCTGTTTCAAATGGGTGAAGTACGCCGCCGATCAGGGCCCACTCTCCAGGGAAAGGGGAGTGCTTGGGTGTTTTGGCCAAAAGCACGTGTAATTTATCGTCAATAATTTGAAAACAGACGGCGTCAGTCGCCACAACTGCGAATACTATTTTAGGCTTTATCACCTACATATAGTAGTACAAAAATAAAGAGGTTTGCAAATATTTAGATAGTGTGTATAATACACTTAGTATCTATTATTAACAAAAATACCATGCAAACATTTTTTAGCGTCGACAATATTTTTTTCACCATTTGGGATTATCCTATGAGTTATATTGAGTTTTTTGGAACTCTATTTAGCATTTGGTGTGTGTGGTTGGTGGCAAAAAATAAAATTTTGAACTGGCCTATAGGTATTATAGGTACAATTCTTTTTATGTTTCTGTTTTATCAGATTAATTTGTATGCTGATTTTTTTGAACAAATTTATTTCCTGATTACTGGTTTTTGGGGTTGGTGGGCTTGGACTTCTCCCAACAAAGATGGGGTAGTCGGAGAAAAAGTTGTCAGGCAGCTACCCTCTAAATATCAAATTGGTTGGGGGGCTGCTATAGCTCTCGGCACAATAATTTTGGGGTATCTCACTTCAAATCTTAATATATTTTTACCAAAATTTTTTGCCGAACCAGCATCATTCCCTTATCTTGACGCATTCACAACGGTCATGAGTTTTGCGGCAACCATAATGCTCATTCGCAAAGAAGTGCAAGCTTGGTACTTATGGATATTGGTCGATATTATAGGTATTGGTCTGTATTGGGTGAAAGGTGTTCATCTTGTTTCGCTTTTGTATGTTGTGTTCCTCGTGCTCGCCACTAAAGGCCTTATAGGCTGGTTGAAAATTTATAAAGATAATCAATTAAAACTCAAACAACATGACTAGAGGATTTATAATCGGTAAGTTTTTTCCTTTCCACCTTGGGCATATGTATTTGTTGGATGTGGGTCGAGCCAATTGCGACCA
>CAZHJF010000046.1:0-3025 GCA_964532885.1 uncultured Candidatus Saccharibacteria bacterium | reverse complement strand
TACCAATGTCAGGCACCAAAATTCGTAATGACGCAATTTCAAATTGGGATTATTTGGCCCCGCCTGTGCGAGCCTATTACGCGAAGAGAGTTGTAATACTAGGCGCTGAGTCTACAGGTACCACAACTTTGGCCAAAGCTCTGAAGGATAAATTTTCTACAGAATGGGTACCTGAATATGGTCGGGAATATTGTTTACATAGAAACAATGAAAAATGGCAAAAATGGCAAACCGAAGAATTTATTCATATTGCATCAGAACAAATCAGGCGAGAAAATGAATTAGCACGCAATGCTCGTGGTGTCTTGATTTGTGATACAGATGCGTTTGCTACATCGATTTGGCATAAAAGATATATGGGGTTTTATGCTCCAGAAGTTCAAAAAGTTATTGATAATGGCAAGAGAGCTGACTTGTATATCTTGACTGGGGATGAAATTCCTTTTGTGCAAGATGGGACTAGAGACGGGGAAAATATAAGACACCAAATGCACCAATGGTTTATCGATGAATTAGAGAGAACCGGTAGAAAGTATATTTTAGTTAGTGGTAGTCCTGAAGAAAGACTGAGCCAGGCAGAAAAAGCTATAAAAGAGATTCTTTTATAAAAAATAAACCCCGGGGTTTCCGGGGTTCGGCTGTTTGCGACTAGACGGTTGCGGTCTCTGCGTGAGCCTCGATGGCCTTTCGAACGAAGAAGCGATCTTTTTCTTTCTCGTCCTCAGGCAGCTCTGAATATGGCTTCTTCAGCTCCTTCGCACACCAGCTTTCGTTACGCTCGACCCACTTGGTGTGGGCGAGAGCAGCGGCTTTCTCGACGAAGGTTTCATCGAGTTCACGGCCCGACTGCACAGCCTCAAGTACCGAGTCGACAGCAACTTCGGCCCCCAATTTGTTCTCACCCTGCCAATCACTTGGCAGTTCATAATAATTGAGAGCGGCGATGTCAACGTAGTTCGTGCCGTGTGTGCTTATGTACACCTCGTCCTTTGTGGTCTTGATTCGGGGTGTGTTGCCATTGGCGGCACGATATTGATCGCGCCAGAGCTGGTGTGCTGCTGTTGCAACCACCAAGATCATCACTTCACGCATGTCGGTCTCCTAATGTACAAAATTATCAGACTTAGCTGACAGCTATATTGTAGCATTTTAAATATAAATGTCAATGCCACCTAAAAATAAAGCTCGGACTGGCCATTTGGCCGGTCCGAGCTGGTTTTTGAATTTGAATGTTGAGAAAAAAGGGGAGTAAAGCCGGAGCTTTAATCAACCAATTCCTTAAACATCAAAATCCCCCTTTCTACACATGGGATCGGAGAAACTTTGTGGCGGGTTTTGCTCTCCACTTCCCGGACAAATAGAATTGCATTGATTTGGTCGTCAGAATAGCCACATGCTGCCAATACTGCCTCTTTAACCTGGCTATTATGGCCGGTTATAACTCCATGTTTGAGATCCTGCTTCCAAACCCAAGCGATATTACCTTCGGACGATCCGTCGGCAGCACCGTAAGAAATCTGAACATCAAGTCCTAATTCTCTGGCCCAGCCGCTTAGCTGGGCTTCGTCGTTGTGTGCATTACCGTTTGCTTGTAGGTCGGCGCTTGGTATTTTGACTATAATCTCTTCGGGGACACCCATGAAGCGAGCGAGTTGTCTGACTTCCGCTTTGGTCAGTCCTGCGAGGAGGTTGTTGTCAACAGCTCCGTCGCCGTACTTATCGAAGTAGCGGAGAAGACCGTCCTCTTCACCGTTGCCCGTCCCAAATATTCTTCCTTTGCCGCTATCGATAGCTTTGGCAATAAAGCCGGCGAGCGGTGTGGTCAGGCGCGATTTCAGACTCTCATAAGCTGGCCCGAAGCCAAACTGTTCAGCTTCTGGTGTGCCTTCGTCGGCCCATGGCAAACCGAGGGCTTGGAACTGAGCTTTTGTCTGTTGAAGGATCAGGTCGTAAACCAGATTGCAGTCTAAAACAATCAAACTGAATCCGAACTGCGACGCAAGAGCCTGCGCGTCTATGAGGTGCTTCGGATTGCTCCGAATGTTGCGGTACATACCCACAACATTTTGGGGTCCGAAAGCGTCACAAAGTATCGCTGCCATTAGAGCAGAATCGATACCACCGGAAATGGCCACAAAAACTTTTTCGCAGCCACGACCAAACTCTCTGGCTTCTTCAACCAGGAGTACTTTTAAACCTGCTAAATCTTTAACCATGTTGTTCAACCCCTTTCTTTTCAAAGATCAAATCCGATTTCCAGCCGCTTACCACTTCACAAAAGCTACGCGGTACGAGGCTTGAAAAGGGAGGCGTCCTGACCGAGGTCAAGGACGCCGTCCAAACTAAAGATCTTACGATTTGCACTTTTCGGTAAAGGTGTTGGTGTAGCCAGTTAGTCTTAGTGCCCTTACTATAGCTTCTTGTTTGCCTGTGGCTTTGGCCACATTGTCCGACAATTTAGCTATATCATGACCATTTGAACGTGAGACCTTAGTGACAATAGAGATTGACTCACCAAGTCCCATATCGTCGCTTTCATCGGTGCCCCATCCAGAAGTGTATCCAATTCTACCTCTAAGTGCGTCTGAGATTGCTCTCATTTTATACACGTTGAGACTATCGGCAAACACCACAGATTTGGTCAGTGGATCGACACCGATTTCTTTATATCCCTGGATCCTTTCGTTGGCGTATTCAATGGGTACGCCCGAATCATGCCGAGAGCTTTTCCATGTCCTCAACTGTTTTTCTGTGACTACATTTTTGAAAAACCAGCGGCTATTCCAGGTGTCAGACAGAAAAACAGAAAGGGCCAGGCCATGACGATCTTCCCAATCGTCGAGAACTTTGCGTTGGGAAAAAGTAGGGTCAGAATTATCTTGTTCCCAGTAAACACCCATATAGATCATGGGCATCTTGTGGGAGTTGGTGCCGATCGGCATAATCTCGTATTCTTTTGCCAGAAGCACATTGGAAGTGCCTTTGAACTGATCGGGCAACTCATCATTTAGGGCACCCACGACAT
>CAZHJF010000045.1:0-4975 GCA_964532885.1 uncultured Candidatus Saccharibacteria bacterium | reverse complement strand
TTTCTTGGTCGGCTTTGGTTTTTGGTTCGATACGCAAAGAGATAACCGGTTCAGGGAAATGAATTTCTTCGAGTAAAATAGGGTTTTTCTCGTCAGCAAAGGTATGTGAAGTCTTTGCACTTTTGAGACCAACCGCGGCGGCGATTTCGCCAGCAAAAACCTTCTTAACTTCTTCTCGCGCATCAGCTTGTAGTCTCACAATACGTCCCAATCGTTCTTTTTCGCCCGTAGTGGCGTTGTATATATATGAACCAGCCTCGATTGTTCCAGAATAGACTCGGAAGAAGGTCAGTTGGCCAACAAAAGGATCAGCTTGCAACTTGAAAGCCAAGGCACAGAAAGGATCGGTGTCTGCTGGATGACGTTCGATCTCTTCTCCACTCTCAGGATCAATACCTTTTATAGCTGGTATATCAAGTGGTGATGGCAAGTAGTCAACCACAGCATCAAGCACCAATTGCACACCTTTGTTTTTGAGAGCCGAACCACAAAATACTGGGAAAACAGCATTTTTGACTACAGCTTTGCGCAAAGTTTGCTTCAAAACATCCACAGCTATTTCTTCACCGGCCAAATATTTTTCCATAAGTACCTCATCGTTTTCAACAATGCGTTCTAGAAGCTCGGCACGATATTTTAGGGCTTCAGCCTTCAAATTTTCCGGCATCGCCACCTCAACCACGTTATCTCCGAGTTTGCCTTCAAAGTCAAAAGCTTTCATCGTCAAAAGATCGATGACACCTTCATGTTTGTCCTCTTCGCCAATTGGAATTTGCATTCTGATGGCTTTTTTGGATAGACGATCCAAAATTGATTTGTATGATTTTTCAAAATTAGCACCAGTACGATCGAGTTTGTTTATAAAACAAAGCCTTGGCACATTTGCTTCTTCTGCATAGCGCCAATTGGTCTCAGATTGAGGTTCCACCCCAGCTACGCCATCAAAGACGCAAACAGCGCCGTCGAGTACACGCATTGAGCGCTTAACTTCTACAGTGAAGTCAATGTGACCAGGAGTGTCAATAATATTGAAACGAACCTTGTTTTCCTTCTTGATTCTTTCTTCTTTTGAGAGATAGGTTGGAGCCCAAAAACAAGTAATCGCCGCCGCAGTGATTGTAATTCCACGTTCTCTTTCTTGTTCCATCCAGTCAGTGGTAGTCCCTCCGTCGTGCACCTCGCCTATCTTATGCTGAGAACCGGTGTAATACAAAATACGCTCTGAGGTCGTAGTCTTGCCCGCATCGATGTGGGCAATGATTCCAAAGTTTCTGACTCTATCAAGTGGATAATCTCGTTCCATATTTATAATTCAAATCTTAATAATTATACATTTAAAAACCCTTCGATTCACCTAGGCCTCACTTTGGATAATTTTGCTACGCAAAATTACCAAGCAAAGTGAGCAAAAGCCTTGTTGGCCTCGGCCATTTTGTGAACATTTTCACGTTTTTTGACAGCTTCACTTTGAGGATCATTTTTGCTGGCAAGAATGATTTCCTGAGCCAATTTTTCCGCCATTGGTTTGCCTTTTTTGGCCCGAGCGGCATCAATAATCCACTTCATAGACAAATACGATCGGCGTTCTGGCCTTACTTCACGCGGCACCTGATAGTTTGCGCCACCAACACGTCTTGAGCGCACCTCTACTGATGGAGCCGTGTTCTTCAAGGCCATATCAAAAATTTCGATTGAATCTTCAACTTTTTCTGCGTCTTTTATTATATCAAAAGCTGTATAGACTATTTTTCTAGCCGTATTTTTTTTGCCAGAGGACATACAATAGTTGATAAACTTTTCAACCTTTGTGTTTCCGTAAATTATATCCGCTCCAACAATATTTCTATTTTTAACTTTTCTTCTCATTTTATTATTTTATGAAATCTATTTTTTACCGTCCTTAGGCTTCTTTACACCATATGAAGATCTTGAGGTGCGTCGTTTGTCTACCCCAGCAGCATCAAGACGTCCGCGTACTATTGTATAACGCACTCCGATATCTTTTACCCTACCGCCACGCAACATAACCACTGAGTGCTCCTGTAGATTGTGACCTTCACCTGGGATATAAGCAGTTACCTCCATACCATTGGTCAATCGCACACGAGCGATCTTTCTGATAGCAGAGTTTGGTTTGCGGGGAGTCTTGGTTGTAACTTTGACGCACACACCACGTTTAAATGGAGCAGGATAATAAACCGGTTGATTCTTTAAAGTATTGAAACCACGAGCCAAAGCTACCGCCTTTGTTTTGGCGCGTAAGCTCTTTCTTTTCTTTCTTATAAGTTGATTGATTGTTGACACGTCTAATTTTTAAACTTTACAATAAAAAAGCACTAAATCTGCTTATAACACACCCAAAATATGCATGCCGGTACAGTCTAATATATATACATCCAAAAAGCAACAGAACATCAAGTCTCAAACACTCAAACCAGAAAAAAGGCTAAAAACATAATAAACCAGGGGACTCAAGAACTGCCAGAAGAAGACTATAAACAGCAAAGCAAAAACAATACCAAATCTTTCTAAATAGACCTTTATATACTGCATATTGTTTGGCAAGATTGAAAATAGTATTTTGGAACCATCAAGGGGTGGTATCGGCACCAAGTTGAAAATGGACAAAGTAATATTTAAAAGAACAATAAAAGCTGATATTTCCACAAAAGCTTCCCCGCCGAAGCCATAAATAAAGCTAAAGCGTATTAAGAGACCAAAACATAAGGCCAAAAAAATGTTTGACGCTGGTCCAGCAGCGGCCACTAGCGCTTCACCCCATTTCGCATTACGTAGATTGTAAGGATTAAATGGCACAGGTTTGGCCCAACCAATCACAAACCCACCCATCAAATAACCCAATATCGGCACAATCACAGAACCGACCGGATCGAGGTGTTTGAGGGGATTTAGTGTCAATCTACCTTGATATTTGGCTGTCTTGTCACCCAAAGCAAGTGCAGCAAAACCGTGTGCTACTTCATGCACAACTATAGACATAACCACGATTGCTATTATAAAAATAAAATTCATTTGCAAATTGTATATATTATGATAGCATAACACGCATTATGGCAAAGGTATGTGCAATCACAGGTAAATCATCACAAGTTGGGGGCGGTTATTCAAACCGCACTCGAGCAACGCAGTTTAACCCAATTGGGGTTAGGCGTCGCTTTGCCAATATCCAAAAAAAGCGCATTTTTGTACCAGAACTCAACAAAACTTTGATTCTCAACATTTCTACCAAAGCCATCAAAACCATTCAGAAAAATGGCGCCTACAAAACTCTCAAAGACGCGGGAGTTATATAACTCATCCCCTTACTCACAGACCCCTTTACAAATTCTGTAGATTTGTTATAATATATAGCAGGAGGTAACAACGTGAACGTCCCCAAGTGGTTTTTCGGCACTCCAGCAGGCATGGTTATAGCGATGATCAGCCTGTCAGCGATTATTGGTTTTTTTGGCCCACCTCTGAGTCAGTGGGCCAAAAGAACTTTTGCGCTCCCAGATGGAAGCGCGGAAATACTTGTGATAGCCATGATATTGGTCGGTGCCGTATGGCTGGCGGCGGTGCTTGTTCCACGACTGCCGGCAAAGTACTGAACACTGTCTGTGCGAGCAACCCTAAAGCGAAAGCGCTACCGGGTTGCTCGCCAGGCGGTTTTTTTATTTTCAACAAAATTACAACTCTTTTACGATCGTAAGAAAGTTGTAAAAGGTCGGATTGAGTAATTAAGTTATTTCAATTTCAAATTCACCCCATCACTTTCAAAAATTATTCGACCGCTCAAATCGGTGCGGAGGATTTTGGCGCCAAAATTATTTACAATATCGAGCACCTCTTGGTGCGGATGGCCATACTTGTTTTCTTTGCCAGCCGAGATAACCACAAACTGCGGAGAGACAGCTGAGACAAAACTAGCACTGGTCGAGGTGCGCGAACCGTGGTGCCCCGCTTTCAAAACATCTGATTGCAAAGATTGACTGCCAACATAATTGACCAGATAATTTTCGATCGCAATTGGCGAATCGCCTGTGAGCAGGAATTCACTTTCACCATAAACCAGTCGCGCGACAATCGAAGCGGTGTTGCTCTCCATTTCACTCGGGTCAACAACCGGAAAAAGAATTTCGAGTTTGGCTCCCCTGCCCAAATCGATTATCATCCCCTTTCTCGCTTCCAACTTTTTTATTCCTGTCTCACCAGCAGACAAGCTCAATTTTTCAATTTTTGAATTTAAGTTCTCAAACAATTTTGTATCGTGATTAGCGCCGGATTCGATATAGAGATCAACTTTGTATTTTTCTAAAACGTCTGGTAACCCACCAATGTGATCGGCATCGGGATGTGTAGCGAGGACGACGTCGATACGTCGATCATAAAAAGGTAAGACTTTGCCAAGCTCACGGAGAACACTTCGCCCCGGTCCGCCGTCAATCAGCACTTGGTTGCCACTCGGTGCCTCGATCAGTATTGCATCGCCTTGCCCGATGTTGAGAAAGGCAACTTTCAAAATATTATTTCGATTTTCATGAACAAGAATTAAAATTGAAACTAAGCAAGCAAACAAGAGCAGACCCAAAACAAGAAGCTTTATTTTTAATCTTGTCGTCATATTCAATATGATACAATTGTTAGTGTATTATTCGTAGCCTGATCAGATTATTCATTATTTTGTCTACTATGTCTCAAAAATTTGAAGCTCAAAAATTTAATATCCCGACTCTCACAGGTATCTCATCAAAAACCATCGAGGAACACATCAAACTTTACGAAGGTTATGTGAAGCACGCCAACCTCATTCTCGATCACATAAGCGAACTTGCAAAAGACAGCGAAAAGTTTGCTTATGAGCTCGGTGAAATTCAAAGAAGATTTTCTTTTGAGTTCAACGGGATGCGCAACCACGAAGTATATTTTTCATCTCTCGAAGTTGGAGCAAAAGATTTAGAAACAGGTAGCCAGT
>CAZHJF010000044.1:0-4976 GCA_964532885.1 uncultured Candidatus Saccharibacteria bacterium | reverse complement strand
GTTCCGGAAACTCGACACTGGACCCGCCATTGGGACGATCAGCCCTTGTCGTTTCTTCTGGGACCTCCTCCCACACCAACCTTGGTCCCGCAGCCAGGAATAGAGTGTTGCGCCTGGTACTCAGTCTGGGAGCGAAGACAACCCCCAGATGATTTGCACCATCGCATCCAATATTGTTTTTGACGCGCTCGACCTCACGGTCGAACTGATCATTGTTAATCTTAACCACAACAATGGCCGCCAAAACGGCCAAAAAAACGACTTTCTTCAAAGAACTCATGCCCTACATTCTACACACTTATCTGATTTTGTCAATAGTAATAGTAAACCCAAAATAGGCTAAAATAAAGCTATGGAAACTACTGAAAAAGTCATAGTCCGCTTTCCGCCAAGCCCCACAGGCCTCATGCATATAGGCAGTGTGCGAACCGCTCTTTATAATTATATTTTCGCCAAACAAAACAACGGGCATTTTTTGTTGCGTATGGAAGATACAGATAAAGAACGGAGCAAAAAAGAATACGAGGATGATATTTACGACTCACTCAAATGGCTCGGGTTTGCGCACGAAGGTCCAGTTTTGAAACAAAGCGAAAGAACTGAAATTTACAAAAACAAAATTCAAGAATTAATTAGCAAAGGCTCAGCTTATATTTCTGAAGAAACCGAAGGTGAAAATAGGGAAGTAGTGCGCTTTCGCAATCCTGGTGGCAAAATAAAATTCACTGATTTGATTCGCGGAGAAGTCGAGATCGATGTAAGCGACCTCAAAGATTTTATTATTGCCAAAAACATAAACGAACCAGTCTATCACTTAGCCGTTGTTATCGATGACCTTCTAAGCGGTGTGACCCACATCATCCGAGGCGAAGATCATATCTCCAACACCCCAAGACAGATTTTGATTCTCGAAGCCTTAGGTGGCGAAAGGCCCGTCTATGCTCATTTGCCTTTAGTTTTAGCCGTAGATAAATCCAAGCTTTCCAAGCGTAAACACGGAGCTATGGTTTCGCTCAAATATTATCGTGATCTTGGCTACGAAAGAGATGCTATCCTAAATTTTGTAGCCATGATCGGCTGGAACCCAGGCACCGACCAGGAGGTATTTAGCCTAGAAGAACTGATCGAAGTTTTTGACTTATCGAAGGTCCAAAAAAAGGGTGGCGTCTTCAATGTCGAAAAGCTCAACTGGCTCAACCGCGAACACATTCTAAAGCAAAGCAGCGACACACAAATTTCAAATTTCAAAAACCAAATTTCAAAAACCAAATACTCTGGTCACAAAAAATTTGAGGACCAAAACTTTTTTGAAAGCTTTTTCAAGTTGGTACTCGACCGCATTCACCGCTGGGGCGAAGTTTCCGAACTTTTGGAAGCAGGGGAGTATGATTATCTCTTTGAAGCCCCTAGTTTAGATATCGAAAGAATATGTTGGAAAGGTCAGAGCAAAGAAAGCGCCAAAGAAAATTTAGAAAAAGTCCTAGCTATTTTGGCAGAATTTTCCGAAGGCGAGACCTTCGAAGCAGATTTCCTAAGGTCTCGCCTTAGGAAAATCGAAGAATTGGCTGAAGAAGTAGGGAAGGGGAACCTACTTTGGCCCTTGCGCTATGCCCTATCAGGTAGAGAAAAATCGCCTGACCCAAAAACACTCGTAGACCTCATCGGCTTAGAAGAGACAAAGCTAAGAGTCGCCAAAGCTATTCACATGCTATAATTAGCATAATGTATCAATTTAAATTATTTTTAAAAAATAACTTATTTGGATTTATTTCTGCTATCATCTTAATTGTTTTTATTATGCCAAATTATATATTTGGCGCGACTGTAGGCGAAATACAAGACAACATAGACGGTCATACTCAGAAAATAAAACAGCTAGACGAAGAAATTAGAAAATATCAATTTCAAGTTGAAGCAGTGGGCAACGAAGCCAAAAGCCTACAAAATGCCGTCAAAACACTTGATCTAAACCAAAAGAAAATTAGTACTGAGATCCAAAAAACTCAAGTCAATATAGACAAATCACGCCTAACCATCACTCAATTAGGCGGACAAATTGACAACATAGAAGAAAAAATTGATGCTAACTTCCAAGCGATCGGCAAAGCCCTAGCTTCAATGCAAATGTATGATGATGAATCTATCATAGAAAGTTTTCTCGCAGACAAAAGCATTTCAGATATTTTTGACAACTACGAGTCCTTGTCAAAATTTCAAGAAAGTCTCAAAGCGCAAGTTGCCGAACTATCATCTCACAAGGAAGATTTGTCGATCAAAAAGTCTGATACCGAAGCGGCAAAGAAAAAACTTGAATCATTTAAATCTGAACTAGGTGATCAAAAAACGATTTTAGATAACAACAAAAAAGAGAAAAGCACACTCCTCAGTCAAACAAAAAACAAAGAGTCTGAATACAAAAGAATCCTTGCCGAAAAACAAACCCAAAAAGAACAATTTGAAAAAGAGTTATTTAGTTTTGAGTCAGAGCTCAAGCGGGCAATCGATCCAAACAGTTTTCCGAGTGGCAAAAAGGGTATTTTAGCCTGGCCACTTGATAATATCTTTGTGACACAACCCTTTGGTCGCACTGTTGACTCGCGCAGGCTTTATGTTTCTGGTACTCACAATGGTGTAGACTTTCGCGCTACCCGCGGGACTCCGATCAAGTCAGTTCTCGAAGGCGTGGTCCAGGGTGTCGGCAATACCGACGAACAGCGCGGTTGCTACTCATATGGCAAATGGGTTTTGATCAAACATCCAAATGGTCTCTCTAGCCTCTACGCCCACCTCGACCTGATCAAAGCAACACCCGGTGCCCAAGTGGTCGAAGGCGAAGTGATTGGCTACTCCGGTCAAACCGGCTACGCGACCGGACCACATCTACACCTGACTCTCTATGCGAGCCAAGGAGTTGAAATCCAAAGATATTCATCGAGTAAAAATTGCAAAAACGTAAGCATTCCGGTTGCTGACAAAAACGCTTACCTTGATCCAATGCTGTATTTCTAGATATCTAATAATTTTCGATTATAATAATTCTATGCACTACAATCCTCGCAATAAAAATACAGGTTTTATCAAAACTGTACTTCTGGTCATTGCCGCCCTGGTACTCCTCAAATACGCTTACGATTTTGATGTAATTTATTTACTTTCGACTGGTAAATTCAAAATCGTTTTAGATAAATTTTATAGCTTTGGCAAAGCCGGGTGGGGTAGCTATAGCGAGACCGTACTCAAGATCTGGGACTTTATAACTCACGTATTTTGGCAAGTAATCAACAAAGCCAAATAAGCCTAAATATCAGCTGGCTTTTTTTATTTATAAATTGAACGTGTCAAAAGATATATTGTGGGACGTTCCTACAATCCCGAGTGTTGTGTTTCCAAAGTTTTTTGAGTCCCCTTAAATAGATCAAATAATTACATTTTATCTGTCTACCCCACCTCAAACTTAGTAGCCCAGAGCCCCCATCTCAATTTGCCTTCATTTGCATCGAGGCAAGTTCAAAAGATCTCACCTACCCTGTTATTTCATAACAACACGTTAGTTGTATTTGTCAAGTCTTTGATCAGCGAGCTCCAGGGAGGGTAGCTAGCAAGACAAAACCGCCGGGGCACTCTGCCCCGGCGGTTTTGTTTTTAGTTTAATGTTTACTTCAGAGCGAGTTCTGCGTAATTTTTATAAGCAGTACTCTTCTTCCAACAAGGTGAACTCGCGCTCCAAGGACGTAGGCCGTATTTCTCGTAGAGGTAGCGACCGTAGGCCGTGTTACCCTCGAGAGACGACAAGTCGTACCCGAGCTCATTTGCATCATCTTCGTGGTAGTGTGCATTGATCTGCATCACTCCCGTATCAAGACTGTTCACTACTCCCTTAAGGACATTTCCATTTTTATCATACTGACGAAATCTTGATTCGCATTTCGCAACTTCAGCAAGAACTGGAATATCCGAGAAGTAGCCACGTACATATTCTTCGATTGTGATACTTTTTGCGATTTCCCCTTTCTTATTATTTTGATTTGGAATGTTCTGTTGTATTTCTGATACCGTATTATCAATTACGAAAGACGGCGCAGAAGAGTTTATACCGACAACACCGGAGGCGATCATAAATACCCCCAAAGCAGTAGTCTGCAAAATAAGCCGATGGTTTAATTTTAATGCTCTACCTCAAATTGTAATTCTTCCATATTAATCCAATAGAAGTTTTGAAGTCGAGCTTGGGATCAATCAAGATTCTGCGGTCAGACCCATAAATGCGTAGTGACCGAAGCTTAAGTGATCGCACACCGCGCTTTAGGGCCAAAGCCCTTATTTAACGCGAAATCCAGCTTTCACTGGATTAGTACCATTATAGCACCTTTGGTACCCAAAAGTCAAGCTTTTTAATGTCCAAAACAACTAAAAAACGGCTTACCAGAGCCGTTTTTTAGCGTTATTTAATAGACCTAAAATTGCTTAAAATTCCTTAAAATTTGGGTCGACGGCAAAGTTGGCCAAAACTGTCTTTCCTACGTTCATGAGTACCGAACAACTACCCTTTCCGCTACAAGCACCGCCCCATCCGGTGAAAACTCTACCCGAAGCAGGCACCGCCGTGAGGACAACTGTGGTATTTTCGGGATAACTTGCCGAGCAAGTACTACCACAATTTATACCAGCAGGATTACTCGTCACTGTCCCCTGCCCCGAGCGCACGACATTCAAAGTTCGATTATTGATTTGAGCTTGGACGGTCACCGTCACCGAATTAGATGCAGTAATTCCAGAAGAATTTTGACAACTAAGAGTGTAGTTTCTAGTTGAAGTTAGATTGCCAGTTGAAACAGAACCGCTACCATTCGGATAACCAGAAATTGATCCTGGTGGAGTAATAGTACACAAAGATGCATTAGTATAACTCCAGCTCAAAGTTGATGCTGTATTGTATGGAATAGTTAGCGGGTTGGCACTGATCGTTGCCGTTGGCA
>CAZHJF010000043.1:0-4996 GCA_964532885.1 uncultured Candidatus Saccharibacteria bacterium | reverse complement strand
CTTATAACTTTTGGGCTTACAAAAAGGCCCCACTGGGCACCGCTCTAGACTATCAGAAACTCCTTTTCCAGTCAATAAGAGCCCGGAGTGGAGCATCAGAATCAAGTATGCTAGTCTACGGTATGCAAAAGGCGGGTTGATCTTTTCCCCCACACCCGATACCTATAATTTAACCGACAAAGTAATATGTCTTCAAAAATACAAGAAATGCTGGCTAGTAAGGACGATGTAATAGATTATGCCGCCGTGATCAAAAAATTTCCGTGGCTAATCCAAAAAAACCAGAACTATATTCTGAGTCCAGACAGCGATGGACTACTCTGTGGGTTATTTGTATCAAACTACTTAAAAGGTAAGATTCGTGGGTTTTATGATGGAAAGATCATGGTTTTACAGAAAGGATTCAAGCCAGAAGATTGCATCTTTCTCGATATGGAGGTATTTAGGAAGAATATCAGGAGCGTCGGCCAGCACATGGTTATGTTTAATAAGAATCGTCTACCTGATAACTGGAGTAATTTTGATAATTGCGCCTCTATAAACAACATTCGCAATCATGATGGCTACAATAATTTCCGATTAAAATACCCATTTGGCACAATACATTTCTTAATTGCCGTCCTTGGCACAAAACAAAAAATTGAAGTGTCTAAAAGTGCCATAGCCCCACTTTTATTCACCGACGGTACATGGATGAATTTGCTCGGCTATACAGAAAATTCTTTAAGCTGGCTAAAATATCTACGAGCCAACGAAGAGGACACGCCTCTAAATGCAATATTTCTTAATAAGCATTACTCACTGCATGAGCTAATGGAAACGATGAATGAATTTTTAAGAGAAAGGGATGCTATCAGTATCCCGCGTGAACGAGGTGATAGAGTAACTATCACCCTGCGAGGCGGCGAGGGTGTTCCCCATAATTTGGTGATTGAGCAAGAAAATTTTTATCTATTTAACACGGATGCAAAACTCCGAGCCGAAAAATTCTTGGCGCTTTTAGCAAAGTTAACGGGTTGGAAATATAACAAGCAGGATTGGTCTTGGAATGAGTGGCGGCTCTCAAGTTTTAGTAAGGGTGATTTTGTAGGAGCAAAAATTCGTTTAAGTAATAGAACATTTGATGAGTTCATGAAGAAAAACCCATTGTCCTTTGCTATGACAAGCACACAAAATATAGAGTACACACTGGAAGATCCGGACAAACTCGAGTAATTAGACAAAAAGTGAGGTGGGAACAGTACTAATCCGCTTTTCGGCCAATTCGCAATATTTTTTCGCAATATCAATAACTATGTAGTTTCTACCAAGTTGCTTTGCCGCAACCGCTGTTGAGCCACAACCCCCAAATGGGTCAAGGACAACTCCATTGGGAGGACAAAAACATTGAATTACATCATATGGGATTTTATCCGGAAATACAGCCGGATGTTGTCGCTTTAATAGATCCTTATCACCAGCCATTAGGTAGTCCCAAACAGTACCACGACACTTCATTGCATTAATTGGACGAGTAACTGTTTTAGTCGTTGTCCCGTCAGTTTTTCTATTTCCACTTCCAGTCATAACTTTACCAGCATGCTTAGAAGGTATCTTGAGATGTTCCTTGTCAAAATACTGAGGTCGTTCGCCTTTTAGAAAGATTGGCATATATTCATGATCAACACGGAACCTATGTTTCCACCAAGCTCCTTCTGTGCCATGTTTCCGATATATTACGGTTTCAAAAAGACGAAGACCTACATTATCAACCCAGTCTACGATAGTTCGAAAAGATGTAACGGATTTTGCAAAATTTTTAGTCTGATCTTGAATAACCATGACCGCTATACCTCCTTCTTTGAGAACTCTTTTGATCTGCTCACCCGTGGCATGAAGATCAAAACTGTAGTCGCCATTGTAATCGCGAATTGTGTCATAGGGTGGAGAGGTCACCACCAAATCAACTGAATTGGCCGGCAAAGTTTTCATCATTTCTACCGCATCACCGTTAATAACCTTGTTCAAGAAATCCTTATTATTTTGTTTTGAAACAGATCTCATAGAATTCCATTATAATACCAAATTTTTAATACTCTTTTCGAAGAACGCCAGTGACCTTGCCCTGTATTTCCACATTTGTCTCGTAAAAAGGGTTCATTGCCTTGTTTGCAGGGACTAATTTGATTTTGTTTTTCTCTCTAAAAATTCTTTTTAGAGTAACCGCGTCTTTATCCGGGAGATACACAACAGCTTTTTCTCCATCATCGACAGTTTGCTGGTCTCTAACAATTACAATATCGCCATCAAAAATACCGTCCTCAATCATACTAGTACCGGCAACTTTAAGAGCATAGAAATTTGCACCAGCAGAAACCATATTGCGCGGCACTTCTATTGGTCGAGGATCACGAATTGCCTCAATGGGTCCACCTGCGGCAATTAAACCCATGAGAGGTATTTCTACAACGCCACTTTTATTGATATTCATCGCTTGAATAGATCGCCTCTTACCTTTCTCTGTTGCAAGTAAATTTTTTCTTTTTAGATAAGAAATATGTTGATGGATGGTTGGAACAGATACACCAAAATTGTCTGCAATTTCTGCAAGGGATGGAGCGTATCCTTTCTTTTTCCTGAATTCCGTAATGAATTGAAGGATTTCGGCCTGCCGCTTTGATGGTTTGCCTATTCCAATGCTTGACTTATTTTCCATACCTAAAGTATAATACCTAAAGTTATCCTAAGCAAGTGGGGTTTATCCCCAATTTGTAGGGAGGTCGATGAAGCTCACAGGGGTCACCCTCTTCCATCGTAAAAATGCCAGTGATTTTAGGTTTTGACCCGACTACCGCCCTACCCTAAGCCATACTTGGCGAAGGGTCCAAGAGGTGGCGAGGCCAGCAAGGACAAGACCGAGCGGGATGTAGAAGTGGGCTTTGTCCGCACTCAGCACAAGGAGTACTGCCGGCAAAAGTAGCCAGAATATTAATTTTTTGTTCTGTGTGATGCCAAATAGACCGTATGCAAAGGGAACCAAGAAAATATAGGAGATCACGAAACCAGCAAAGGAAATCGCCTGACCCCTTCCTCCTGCAAGGCCTCCATCTTGAAATGAAACTGAATCGTAAAGGTTCCCAACGTATGTAGAGAGCAAGTAACTTACCACCAACAGAATCACAAGAATAGAAATTTTTTTTAAGGATGAACTCATAATCATTTTAGTTATTTATTAAATATCTCAAATCATAGGCCAGCAGGCCATATGCCTCTTTGGTTATCTTGCCCTTTTTGTATAACGCTTCAATTTCCTTTTCGAAAAGCTTCGCCAATATCTTGTTCACCTTTATACTGAAGCGTTCGACTCTCTTTTCCTTCACCGAGCCGTCGGGCAATCGTTCTTTTATTAGAAGCCTGCAAAATACCCCGCCAGCTCTGCTGCGGGGATGCGGGGAGCGACCAACTTTATTTTCTTGAACGTAGAATGAGAAATCCGCTCACGAGGATGTAAGCACCAGCGAGCCATTGATAGACTTGCTCAGGATATGGAGAAAAGAAGTCTCCGGAGCTTGGGCCACCGTAGAAAACAAACACTAGAGTCGCAAGTGGTATGTACCACTTGGCAAACTTCTTCCAGCTACCAACTGCGTCGGTCTTGAATGCCAACATGAGAAACACGATCGCTAGTGCGCCCATACCGTAAAACAACGGGTCACCAATACTTTCGTTAGAATTCACGCAGTTAGCATCAAACGTAGCATTGCTTGTATCACATAGATTGAATGTAGCGGAATTTGTAAATACGTAACCCACTACAAAAAGAAGTAAGGAGGCCAAAAAACCGACTAAAATTTTATTTCTCATTTTATTAGATTATTTATCTGTTCTAATAGTATAACAATCTTATTTACATCTGTATCTGTGATTTTGTTTTTCTTTTTCTGGCTAACTTCCCATAAATTTGGATGGAAAAAATACAGTGGGTTCCACTGTATTTACGAAAACTGCAAGAGCAAAAATCTAAGATTGACTCCTAGACTTGAGCCATACTTGGCGGAGGACCCACGAGATAGCAAGGCCGGCGAGAACAAGGCCGAGTGGAATGTAGAAGTGGGCTTTGTCTGCACCAAGCACAAGGAGTACTGCCGGCAAAAGTAGCCAGAATATCAATTTTTTGTTTTGTGTGATGCCGAAGAGACCGTATGAAAAGGGAATCAAGAAAATATAAGAGATCATAAAACCAGCAAAGGAAATGGCTTCCTGTCTACTCAAGCCCCAAAACGCGCTTCCGTTCTGCGGATTGATTGTGTTGTACCAAGACCCTATTTCAAAAGCTAGAAAATAACTCGACGCAATAACAACTATGAGTAATAATATTTTTTTGAGAGTAGAATTCATTTTTAAATTTAGTTATTTATTAAATATCTCAAATCATAGACTAATAGATCATACGCATCTTTGGTTATCTTGCCCTTTTTGTATAACGCTTCAATTTCCTTTTCGAAAAGCTTGGCTAATATTTTGTTGACCTTTACACTGAAGCGCTCGACTCTCTTTTCCTTCACCGAGCCGTCGGGCAATCGTTCTTTTATTTTTTCGATCTTCTTACTGAATTTAATTGTAGCATCAACTTGTTTTATCAGGGAATCCCTAGTCTTCTTATCCTTGATCCAGCCGAGATCATAGGATGTGTTTATGTCGTTTAGCAAAGTATCTGGAGTCACCACTTTTTTGGGAGACTGTACTTGGCCTTTTTGCACATCGAGGTCAACGCTGAAAGTGGTGACCTGATCTTGCTTGGTAGTACCGACAGCTTGAGTGGTGGTCAATACTGTTTCAGAAATATAACTTGTTGAAACTTCGTATTTGCCTCCCCCATCGACACCTTGGAGCTCGATCTTGTACTCGCCATCGAGAGGATTTGGTATCGTTATGAACTCATCTTCCGTCGTATACCCAGAGTAAAACGCCTGTGGGATTTGATCGAATACTTGCCCTGAAACAAAGTCTTTGCCCA
>CAZHJF010000042.1:0-5008 GCA_964532885.1 uncultured Candidatus Saccharibacteria bacterium | reverse complement strand
GGCTTCGGTCATCACCACTATGTCTCCTTTGGCCTCCAAAAGGCCTCTCATTAGAGCATGACCATAGCCCTGCTTTCCTTCGTGTACCAATCGGGCCTTAGTTTTGGACACCTCCTCTCTCGTATTTCCGAGAGCGTTGTTGTCGACCACCACCACTTCATCCACAAAACCAGTCTCAAAAAAGCCGTCGATTACACCCCGAATACTCTGCGATTCGTTGTAGGTTGGTATTACCACACTGACTTTTTTGCCTTTATATGCCATTCCCCTTGATTATAATAATTGATTAATAAACTTCAATAGATAAGCCGCTATCTAGTAACTATAGTCCAAATCGCCTGCAAACCATCTTTAAAACCTATAGTCTTACCTTCAGCGTATGAGCGTCGAGAATAAGAGATCGGCACCTCCCCTATACTTAGACCTCTCCGCGCAACGACGGCGGTTATCTCTGGCTCTATCTCAAACCTACTCGCTGTAAGTAAGGGCAGTATTTGAGCCAAAGCTTTGCGACTAAAACATTTGTAACAAGTCTCCATATCAGTAATTTGGAGGCCAGTAAAAATATTTGAAAGAGTAGTCAAAAACCTATTGGCCAAATAATATATCTTCCACAAAAATGGTTTACCCAGAAAACGAGAGCCATAAACTACATCTAGACCCGATTTTAACGGAGTCAAAAGTTTTTCGTATTCACTTGGATCGTATTCTAAATCAGCGTCTTGAATTATCACAAAGTCTCCTGTCGCCTCAGCAAAACCCTTCCTCACCGAATACCCCTTGCCCATATTTTTGTCATTTTTTATTACTTTCAAATTTTGATTTTTGATTTTTGATTTTTCAATTATTTCCAAAGTGCCATCGGTCGAAAAATCATCTACGATTATTATTTCTTTTTCCATACCAAAGCTCGGGCTTTGCCGAACAGCAGAGATCACACTTTCCAAAGTATCACGCTCGTTAAAAACTGGAATAATAATAGAGAGTTTAGACATTTCGGATTGCGTTCGTTAATTTTTCTATCAATATTTCTAAGTCTTGGCTTTTTGCAAATTCTAGAAGTTTTTGCCTTTTTATTTCCTTTTCGCTTTCTGCTAGGCCCATAATGTTTTGTATGGCCTTGGCCACATTCAGAGCGTCAACAGTTTCTACAATAAAAAATTCATCAATCGAGCCTCGGAGCGAAGAATTTGCAACCACCAGCAGACAACCACAACTAGAAGCCTCGGCAATAGTTTTGTCCATACTACCAGTCGGAGTAAGATTTACAAATATTTCGTGCTTTGCGTAAATTGCCGGCGTTTGACTATTTGAGACCCCAGGATAAAAGTGAACTTTTTCTTGAAGGCCAAGCCCCGTAATTTTAGTCTGGAGTGACACATAAAATTCTTCACCGCCCATAGTTGGGTCGCCATAAAAGTTGCAAACAAAGTCTACCCTGTTTTCGTGCAAAATATTTAAAGCCTCAATCAAAAGATCTGGCCTCTTTATTTTATCCATCCTACTCAAAAACAATATGGAATTCTTTACTCTTTCTGGTGAAAATTGAGAATTGGTAATTGAAAATTTATCCATATCAATTCCAACCGGCATGATTTCCGTTTTTTTGTACTTGGCTGTAAAGGATTGCCTGGAAGTGCAGAATACTTTGTCGGAAACAAAAACCGCTAATCGAGTAAAAAGATCGCCTTTGGGATGGTTGCGCCAGAAATATATTTTTTTGCCCCAGAGCTTCCACAATTTCCAACCGAGGACAATATACTCCTGATTCATATGCACAAACACTGCATCGTAATCTTTTCGGAGTCGCCAAATGTATTTGTAGAAATTAAAAATATATTTTAATTTAGATTTTAGATTGTAGTTTTTAGATTTTAGCTTCTTGCCGAGAGAATGAATTGTTATATTTTGTGGCAAGTCATATTCCCCGCTCTCCAAACAAATCACGCTTATAGAATCAAACTTTTCTGCAAGTTTAATAATCCAGGTATGGAAAAACCCTAGCACCGGATCATTCTTATCAACTTTTTGAGTAATTATTAAAAGCTTCATTTTTTATGAAAGACAAAAAATTTATACATCAAAAAATTAAAAATCATAATCATCCCACCGATCACTATCTGTGCAAAGATATACCAGAGCCCGATCAAATCAACAAACAAGTACATCAGGAGAGTATTTGCAATGAGGCCTGTAATTGCCGTAACTAAATATTTGAAAGCTTGGTGATGCATTTTGTTGGTTGAACCATCCTTGAAGGTCCAAAATTTTTGGAGCAAGAAACTTACGATGATAGCAGAGACAAAAGCAATTATCGACGAGTAGATATACCAAATCTTCACAATATCGGTAAAAATGTACAACAAACCAATTTGTGTGCTTGCACCCGTGAGACCAGCGGCGACATATCTCGCTAAAATGTTTTTTTTGAAAAATCCACCTGACCTATAAAACAGAACGGCATTTTCTAGTGATTCTTTATATTTCAACAAATATTCTGAAGCGTCTATTTTGTTTTCTTCTACCACTTTTTGAGCGGACGCACCCAATCGAGTGCGCAAATTTTCATCTTCGATCAAACGTACCATTGCATGGGCAAAAGATTCTGCATCCCCTTGTTTGCAAATGAGACAACTTTCTCCATCTTTAAACATAAAACCAGCGACGCCGCTATCTGAAAGCAAGAGAGGTAAACCAAAAGAACCCGCTTCGACAATTGACATGCCGTAGCCCTCATAAAGTGAAGTTGAGATATAAATGTCAGCATTTTGATAATATTTTGCCAAATCATTTTGCCAGCCAACAAAATAGATTTTAGTTTGTAGATTATAGATTTTAGCCAAGTTCTCCAACATTTCTCTTTCACCACCATCCCCTACTATCACAAACTCTGCATCAATTCCAAAATCGCACACCATCTTGAATGCTTTTATTGCAGTCGTCAAATCTTTTTCTTCTTCCAATCGACAAACGGTCAAGATATTTATTGTTTTAGGATCTGTTACCCCTTTTGTCTCAGGTAAAGTTTTTGATTCAACCAAAATAGGTAAAACTGAAACGTTGTTCGAAATCGAACGGATTGATTTTGCCACCCTTTCTGATACGCAGCGGACCGAATCAGCAAAACTCAAAACAACGATCCCCATCGGAAAGCGCACCAGATTGAGAACTGAGTGCGTGATAAAATACTTGTTCAAAAAATCAGTGTGCAGCTGAATCTGAAGGGGTAAACGATAAACCAATTTCAACACTAGACCTACAATACCCGTCTCAAACGGATCTTGAGTAGAAACCACAGCAACAGAAGATGATAGTTTCAAACATATAGATCTAGCGAGAGCGATAGCATCCCAAATATAAAAAAACCGGTTGATTGAATTGGTTGGGTAAAGAAATACATTTTGAGCAATTTTAATATCCTTACTCAAATTGTGTGCCTTGGTACTATAAACAACAACATGAATTTCATCAAAAATTCGACTATACTCAACCATACGCTTCCACACAGTAGAACCCTCCTCAAAAATTTTCCTGTCTGTACTAATAGTTATAAGCTTCATATCTTACTTTTTTAATATTTCGATAAATTCATTTGCGATGTCTTGCCAAGTATGAATGAAGTTAAAACCAGAGACTCTGCGCTTCGCTTCCCTGTAACCCTCTTCAGTCAAAAGATACTCCACCGCTTGTTCTATTTCTTGCTCGTTCTGTGGATCGACAAAAAACCCCGCGTCTTTCACTCGATCATAGATACCTATTTCTTTAGTACAAATAAACGGTCGGTTAAGCCTGATCGCATCCATAATCATATTTGGGCTTATGTCTCCCAAAGAGACAAGTATAATAGCAAAACAACTAGCCATCTTCTCCATAAATTTATCATATGGTAAATTATCAAGAAAAAGTTTTATTTCTGGATTTTTTTGTTTTATTTTTACAAAAACTTTTTGCAATGTATCGAGGTTCTTCCAGACAAGCTGTCGAGTAGAAGCTACAAACTCATTGTTTTCAGCCCTAAAATCAGATTCTTTCGGGCCATAATAATTTTCGATGACAAAGGTTTTCTCAAGTTTGAGTTGATAAGGTGAGGTAAATATTTGCCTTTGCCAATCAGTTGAAAATACAAGCATATTTGTATTTTGGAGCGTAGAGCGAGTTAAATAAAAAATTACTTTTTCTTTAAGTGTAAAAAATCTTCTCTCGGTTTTATAAAATTCCCGCAAGAGAACTTTCTTTTTAGTTCTCTCGACATACTGCTCCCATAAAAAATCACCACCCGTCCTTATCATCACTACTTTTCTAAAAATTATTGAGGCAAGAGCTGTTGGTAAACCAACGCTATAAGTATCAAGCGCCAGCACTTTTTCGGACCAAAAAATATCAGGGATGATTTTTATGAAAAATACCAAATGCCGCACGCCGGTTGGTAAAGAGTCTTCAATTGTAAAGGTACGCACCCGCACCTCATGACCCAAATTCTGCAACTCATTTTTGAGATTCATAGCATACTGAGCTGGACCGCCAATTTTGGGAGGATATATTCCTGTGGTGATTAAGATTTTCATTTTTTTATATTTTCAAAAATATTTTGCATTTGTGAGGCCACCAAAGACCAATCATACTTTTCGACCGCCATTTTGTAAGCGTTGTCGATCACAGACTGACGATTCGGATCTTTTTGTATCCGTAATACCGCGTCCCTAATACTTTCTGGATTTTCTTTTTGGCAAACATAACCAGTTATGTTATCGACCAAAAAATCAGCTATGCCACCTTCAAGTGTGGCAACGACAGGAACTCTCGCTGCCATCGCTTCAATAAAGGAATTTCCAAAGCCTTCCGAAAGTGACGGGCGAATAAATATATCGCAAGCTTTTATCATTTTGGGCATTTCGGAGTGGTCAATAAAACCCATAAACTTTACCCTTCCCTCAACCCCTAATTCTCTAGCAAGAGCTTGGAGCTCTTCTTTCATATACCCTTCGCCAAATATTATAAATTTGATATT
>CAZHJF010000041.1:0-5009 GCA_964532885.1 uncultured Candidatus Saccharibacteria bacterium | reverse complement strand
GCGTTCGATAAATAATTCGTCATTTGCCCCGGTACACCAAAGTACCGGGGCACTTTTTTATAAAATACTAGGCAGTTGTGATTCTGGTGCCTATTTGGCGACAGCTACTGCATCATCAAACGCTATAGATAACAATCTAGAAATGCCGTCGCGACCCATGGTGACGCCGTAGATTATACCAGCGCGCGACATAGTTTCGCGATTGTGAGTGATGAGGATGAGTTGAGAATATTTGGAAAGACTTTCGATCATATCGCCATATTTTTTGGAATTAGCTTCATCGAGCGCCGCGTCAGTCTCGTCGAGGATAATAAATGGCGGCGGGTTGACCTGCGAGATAGCAAAGAGCAGCGCGATTGAAGTCAGAGCTCGCTCCCCGCCTGAGAGCATATCTAGGCCCTTGATGCGCTTGCGTGGTAAACTGACAGCAATATCGACACCTTCTTCGGCAGCAGCATCATCATTTTCTGGTGCTAAATCAGTGTCTTCTTGCTTCTTATTTCTTTTTTCAATTTGGGCGACCTCAATTTTGGCAGAGCCGCCACCAAACATAAGGGCAAAAAATTCTTGAAACGACTTATTGATTTTTTCAACACCTTCTCTAAACTGAGTATCAAGTTTTTGTTCTAAATCAGCAATGAGAGTTAGAAGAGATTCAGAGGATTTTCTCAGATCTTCAAGTTCACGCGCCAAAAACCCGTCTCTTTCTGAGGCATCTTTATATTCTTTGAGAGTGTCTTCACCGAGAGCGGCCCCCAATTCTTCAAGTCTAATTTTCATTTTTTCCAATTCCCTTTTTCTTTCGTCTTGCTTTTGACGCTCCTCTGCTTCGATGTGTCCGAGACTCAACTCAACACCTCCATTGTCAGTAATAACAAATGAGTCAAAGTGCAAAATACGTGTGCCAAGTAGCACCCCACCTTCTTCGATTTCCCTTTTCCATTCATCTTCGATCAAAGTCAGATTACGCTCTTGTTCCTCAAGGATTTTGAGGTTGCTCCGAACTTCACTTTGCTCAGATGAAATTTTAAATATAGCTTTTTCAGCTTCACGACTGGAATCTTTTTCTTGTTCAATTGTTTTACGTATATTGCTATACTCTTTTTCTAGTTCGAGAAGTTTGGTATTCAAAATTTCCGAATCCTTCCTCTTGATCTCTATCTGATCGGCCAGTGTTTTGTTGCGATTTGTAAGTTCATCAAAAGTATCGGTGTCAATTTTGTCTCTGTGGGTATCTAAAAAAGAGTTAAATTTCGAGAAAATATTACGAATAACTTCTCGAAGCTCGCTAAGAGAAAAACTATCGATATTTTGTGTCTGACTGTTTATTTCTTTAAAAAGCCCATCAACTTCTTTGAGCCTGACTGTTTTCATTTCTGAAGAAAGAGAGAGTTCTTTGAGTCGAGTCAAAGTGCGTTCGTTTGAAAGTATTTCGCCTTCGATTTTACCCTGTTCACGCTCTAAAAAATCTTTTTGTTTTCGTGTATCTTGAATCGAGCTTTCGATCTGTATGAGCTGAGTGCTCTTTTCATCTTTCTTTTGTGATGCTTCAAGCGTGGCTCTCGACTCTTGCATAAGGCCTTCAAGCTCCTTGCTTCGTACTTGTAACGGATTTTTCTTTGCTTCTATTTGATTTTTGGTTTTGTTGATATAAATCTTTTCACGCTTGAGGTATTCTTTGTAAAAAGATTCTAGTTTGTTGCGAAGTTCGGCGCTTTTTTCCAACTTTTCTACTTGTTTTTTGAGGTATTTTATATGGGGCGCTATCTCTCGTCTAAGAGATTCTACTTGAGAAATATTTTCCTGAGTCTTTTCCAATTTGCGCTCACTCTCAACCTTTTTATATTCATAAGTTTTGAGCCCGAGTGCATCTTCTATCATTTCTCTTCTTTCTTTTGGGCTGGCGCGCAATATCCTATCTGCTTCTCCTTGAGAAATAATGTGGTGACCCGAAGCGCCGATGTGCGCTCGACTAAGAAGCTCCAAAGTGTCCTTGAGTCTGACCTGGCTACCATTTATAAAATATTCATTGACGCCACTTCTCTCTACAACTCTCTCAAGTGCTACTTCGTCAAAATCGATATTAAAAAGTCTTTTTGAATTATCAAAAAAAAGTTTGACCGACGAGCGGTTGACTCGCGGAACCTCATCAGAACCGTTCCAGATCATATCTTCACCACGTTTGCCTCGCATACTCTTCATACTTTGTTCTCCGAGTGCAAAACGAAAACTCTCAGCAACATTCGATTTGCCGCTACCGTTTGGTCCGACAATCGCTGTAATAGGCGCATTGAAAGCAAGCGCCGTCTTCTTAGCAAAACTTTTAAACCCGCTTACTTCCAACGATTTAAGCATGCCGATATTTTAACATATAAAAATCAATACCTACCTGTATAAACACACCAAATTACCATCCTCTTTCTTTGAGGGCGTTGCGGGCGGCCATTTGTTCGGCGTCTTGTTTGGAGTCACCCATACCGTCGGCTATCTTTTCTTGTCCAAGGAATACCCCAACGGTAAATTTTTTATCATGATCTGGCCCATCTTCTCGGAGTGTCCGATATGAAGGAGTGATACCGACTTCGTCTTGAGCTTTTTCTTGAAAGCGACTTTTTGCATCAAGCCAAAGTTCCTCCTCAACAATTTTTTCAGTGAGCGGTGTTATGTTTTTGATAATAAAATCTTTGGACACATCATAACCTTGATCAAGATAAATCGCACCGATCACAGCTTCTAAGGCGTTGGCTAAAATATATTGTCTGGCACGGCCTGTGTCCTTGGCTTCACCGCGCGAGAGCAATAAGTAGTCATTGAAATTGAGCATCGTGGCGATAGCGGCGCAGGTGGTGGCGTTTACCAAGGCGCTCCGGATAGATGTGAGGTCACCCTCGGTCTTTTGCGGATATTTGGCGTATAAATAATCGGTGATGACCAATTCGAGCACGGCGTCGCCTAAAAATTCTAAACGTTCGTTATGGCCGCCTTTTATATTTCTATTTTCATTTAGATAGGATCGGTGGGTAAAAGCTTGGGTTAGAATGCTTTTGTCGCTAAAATCTATTCCTATCACTTTTTCAAAATCGGAAAAATCTTTATTCATATTCAGTGCGACATTAATCCACAAATACGTGTTACTTAACTAATAAGTTAATGGCTTTGGTGACAATCGGTAATATATCATCATAAAAATTTAGGTCCAGTATGTCTGCCAAGCGGAACCATTTTACATCATCCAGGCCCCCAGTTTTCTGCAACTTTACGTCTTCATAATCGGTTTCAGCCAAATAGTATTCCACTCGCTTTTTTATTTTACCCTTTTCTGGATCGAAGGTGCCGTATTCGGTGTGGCCTAGATGGTCCATTACTTTTAGCTTGTTTATACCCAACTCATCTTTGATGGCTTTTTTGAGCTCAGATTGGATCTCGTTATTCAAATCGATATGGCCTTTAGAAAGAGTCCAATGACCAAAAACATCATGCACAATACAAAGAAAGATATCATCGTCTTTTCTCGCGTAGATAACAGCTCCGGCCAGAGCCTCAAGAGGCACCGGCTTTTTTTCTTTGGCGGTGTCATTTTTGCCGGGTTCGCCCATTTCTTTATAGACTGCACCCAAAACACCATTAACAAATTTAGAACTCGTCTCACCGCCAAAGGTTTTAGCGAGCTCGATACTTTCGTTGATAGCAACTTTTGGCGGCACTTGTTCTCTATCAGAAAAAAGTAATTCAAAGAGTCCGAGGCGCAAAATATTTCTATCCATTACGCTTATTTTTTCAATGGGCCACTCGGGTGCGGCTTTAGCAATGATCTCATCCAGATCATTTGATTTGGAAATAACACCTTCTAGGAGGCTATTCATAAAGTGATCATCTTTTACACCTGGTGCAAATTCTGCGGTGTTGCGATCCAAAATAGCTTTGTAGTCTTCTTTTTTACCACCAAAATCCCACTCATATAGAGTTTGAAGTACTGTCGATCTTGCAAGGTGCCTGTTTGCCATGTTTTGAAATTCCTATTGAAGTAATTATACTAAGTATTTATTTAAAATTCCAAATACTATCCACACTTACATTTCGGATAATTGAACCCGTCTGGGAAATAAATAAAAAAGGAAATCAAAAAATTAGGTACATCTATTTAGAGGACTTTGCAGCTTTGGCTTTTTTCTCAACTTTTGAAGTCTTTTTGAGTACATTCAAAACTTGCCTACCTTTGTATTTACCGCAAACTTTGCAAACTACGTGTTGGGCCTTCGGACTGCCGCATTCTTTGCACAAAGTCAAAGAAGCAGTCTCGATCTTGTGATGACTGCGGCGGTTGCCCGTATGGCTTTTTGTATGACGCATTCTTACTACCATAAATATCAGTATAACAATATTTATAAAAAGAGCAACCCCGCCATTTTTGGCGGGGTCGATGGTAGGTGCGGGGTGTTACATAGTGCCGCGAGCAATCTCTTTTAGGAGATCAAAGAAAAGATCTTCCAACTCTGCATCGCTTATTCCTGGTCTGGCTTCACGGCACTCTATTTCAAATGTTGTCGCTACTTCTTTAAAAGTTTTTTCTCTCAGACCTTTTGAAATCTGATTTCGTAGCACAGTTCGACAAAGCTCATTTTGCTCTAGGTGAATCGGGTGCAGTTTTGGGTTTGCACCCATCCTCTTTTGATTTTTCAAAAGAGGAACAACATTCTTGTTGTGGTTCTCAATATCTTTTTGAATGGCTGAAACTAAAAGGTCTGGCTTACCACTCATCACTGTCATGATTGCCATATTTAGTTTGTCAGGAACCTTTCTTTTTCCTGCAAAAACTTGTTGAATCAGAGCTCGAACACTCCTGACGTCGGGATAGTGTTCTGGACATAACTCTGTAATGCGTCTCGCGATCTCCGATTGAGACGCAAAAATACCACTGTGGTCGTCATCTCCAACTAGGAGAAGGCTAAGCGGGATCATGTAATAAATCCTTTCCATAAAAACAATAACCTTATTTAGTATTTTGTCAA
>CAZHJF010000040.1:0-5449 GCA_964532885.1 uncultured Candidatus Saccharibacteria bacterium | reverse complement strand
TTCCTCAAACGTTATTCTGAGGATAAGTATAGCACAACATCTAGCGCTGTCAAGTAATTTTCATGAAGTTTTGTATTTTGTTTGAGACAGTGTCAAAGTACGGCTTTGTTGAGCCGTTGTTTGAGATGCAAAAATATTTTGACTATTTTTGGCTTCTTTTTTTACCTTTTTTTCAGCCCTATTTAAATTTTGAGATCCTAGAGCAAATCCTCAGGTGCGATCTCTATCTTGTCGCCAGCCTTGACCTTGCCCTCTAGAATTTTGCGGGAGACTATATCTTCGACTATATTTTTGACCGCGCGGTTGATTGAGCGCGCGCCAAACTGCGGGTCGCTCCCCTTCTCAACCAAATAATTGATCAGCTCGTGAGTTATGACTAGGTCGAAACTTTGTTCTTTGAGTCTTTGCTTCAATTTTTCAAGCTCCAAACGAGCGACACTTGCAAGCTCATTATCGAGCAAAGGGTGAAAAAGTATAATGTCATCAAAACGGTTCAAGAGTTCTGGTTTGAAAATATTTTCTTCAATAATTGAATTTATTATAGAATCTTTTTCCGCGGTTAGGTTTTTGTGATCTTTGATGACCTGCCAGATCTTGTCGCTACCGGCGTTTGAGGTGGCGATGATTATTTGATTGCGACAATTGATTGACTTGCCCAAAGCGTCGGTAAACATACCCTCATCGAGAATCTGCAAAAATAGATCTTGCACTTCGGGGGTTGATTTTTCAAACTCATCCAAAAGTAAGACGCCGTAGGGTTTGTCTTTGAGCAAAGATGGCAATAGTCCGCTCTTGGAATCGCCAAAGCTTCCAAGTAGTTTGCCCAAAGCGTCAGACGAATTGTACTCAGACATGTCGAGACGGATCATGCTGTTTTCATGACCAAAAAAGCTTGCCGCCAAAGCCTTGCTTACTTCTGTCTTGCCAACTCCAGTCGGACCTAGGAATAGGAATGAAGCGATCGGACGTTTGGGATTTACAATATTTGATCTGGACTTACGGATAGCCGAAGAGATAGCTGACACAGCTTCATCTTGACCAACCACACGCTCATGTATCTCTTCTTCCAAATGCAAAATTTTATCAGACTCTTCTTTGGTAACCTCACCGCTCTTGATACCAGTCTTTTCACTCACAAAGCCACTTACGTCTTTGGCGCGAATCAAATATGTTTTGTGACTCTCGGCCCAGACAGGCAACTCACTCATAAGATCGAGCGCCTTACCTGGCATGTCACCATAGACAATGTAGCGCTCCGCGTCTTCGGCAATTTGGCAAATGCTTTCGTAGGTAAAAAGCACTTTGTATTCCTTTTCAAGTTCAAGCGCCCTCTCGATAAGTGGACTCATGGCCGCTTCAACCAAAGTCTTCTCTGGCATAATACGCTCAAAGCCCTGAAGCAAGGCTGGAGAAGTCTCAACAAAATAATGAAAATCAGAATTAGTCGAGTGAGCCAAAATGTGCAGACTTTCTGACTCCAAATATGGCGCAAGTATCGATGGTATATTCAGGCCAGCTGATTTGGCATTGAGCATAAAAGCTGGCAGATCTCGCAAATAAACCAAAACATTGCCTGCCCGCGCCGCCTCATTCAAAATTTTTATGATTTCTTGCTCCAAATCAGATCTATCCTTAAACGATGCCATGAGAGCATTCCAATCGAGTTCGACAATGTTTGAATTTTCTAAAGATGGCAACACGACACCCAACTTTATCCTTTGTAAGAGTCGAGCTACTATATCTCGTGCGGTCCGCTCATCATCTACAATTATAATCGCGTTAGCATTTGCACTCCGTGTCAAAACCTCTTCAATTTTCATCACTTCTCTCTGTCTGAAACCGTTTTCGACATCTATGGATCGCAAATCGACTAGCCGGTCAAAAGGTACACTGTAGTGACCCAAATCTTCGGTCACACCATAACCCCAACTTGTTCCAATTGAAGGGATCGCTCCAAGATTTTCTCTGCTCCAGTAACGATCTTTGCGACGTCTTTTTTCAATCAGATCTTCCACCATTTTGGCGGCACCTACAAACTCGCCTCTCTCAATCTCAAAACTAGATAAAAAGTCTTGCAATGATTTATCTTTATCGTAGACATTTGCAACGAAGGCTGAAAGAGTCTTCTCTTCAGCCAACTCAATAGCTGAAGCCAAAATTGGCGAGCGATTGCCAAAAACAAACTTTTTGCCCTCATCCTGGCCAAGCCCCGCTCGTAGTAAAATGATCTGACCCACCTTGGACTCAAATAATGCGCGAGACATATCGATATCATCGGTTCGGTCCAAAAGATTTGAAAGTCCCCAATCCGATGTATTTTGATCGAGATAATTTTCTTTAATGCGTGTACTAACTCCATCATTTTTCATCGAACAATAAAAGAATTCTAGAAACGCAAAGATCAAGTAGAAGAAAATCATGGCAAAAAACAAGCCGTCGGCTTTGGAAAAGTTTAACGGTAGTGGCCCAAATGAAAGAGCAAAAGCAAAAATCGCCACCAAAACAAGAGTTTTCCTGATGATATTTCTAATCACGGGATGCAACAACCTATCAATGCGGATCGCATACCTGTTTTGCAATGATTGTTCGTAGATAATTTTGAAATTCATAATTTATACAATAAAGAAACTAAAAGATAGCGCCGCACAGGCCAACAATAAAACCGGAAATCCGAGCCAAACGATTAGAGCAATCAACCCAAACACAGTGACAACCACATAAGCTGTTAGACCAACAAGCAAGACGAAAAATTTGATAACAAAACCCACGAGCCTCATGAGCGAGTTCACCACAAAGGTCGAAAGTATCCGATTGATGTCGAGCCCGCGACCATATGATTCACCCATTCTCTTCCAAGGCGCAAAAAGAGTTTTTAATAATAATGAAAAGGAAAAGAAATTTGTTATAAACCACAAAAAATTACCGAGCACACCAAACAATTCTCTGAGACCCTGGCTGTAGTGCCAATAAAAATAGGCGACAAAAATCGATCTTTCCTTGTAAGAATCTTGCATAAATAAATTATAACTCAGAATGTTTTGTAATACACTTTTGAGCCGAACCTAACGTCAATATATTCAAACCTGATGTTTGGATTTGTTTTTTTCAAATTTTCATAGACCAACATTGCGCTGTCTATTGCTGACAAAATACTTTTATCTAGTGGGTTAAAAATTATTTCACCCAAAGATGTGAAGACCGAGGCTTTTTCGTCTGAAGAAATTTCGAAAGAAAAAATCTCAACTTCTCTTTGTGTTAGATAATCTGCGACCACAAGAAAATCATCAAGCTCTTTTGCGTATTTAAAATATCTCAGGTCTTCTCCTTGGTTTTGCACCGTAGCTCCTTTAAATATTATTTTGTTCCTCTGTTCTTCTTTGGCAGCGATAGAAAAGATTAGTCCCGATCCATCCATCAGATAGCAGTCGTTATTTTGATTGCACCAAATGGCTTCAGAAATTCTCTCCTCTACCTCTATACCGAGCTCACCACTCACCCGAGTTTTAATTTTTACACTCTTCAAACGACCGAACTCAGAAGTTAGAGCGTTGGCTATATTCTTGTCATCAATAAATAAGATATTTTTCTTGGGGATAAAGAATAAAAAATTACCTTCTAAGTCCTTTGTCACTTCTGTTTTGATCTCATCAGGATTCATAGAGCTGAGACCTGAGACGGCTATACTTTTGATTTGCAAAGCGTCGAGACGCATAAGAAATACGAAAAGCACTAGGCACAATATTGGACCCACCACAAACAAACCTACCTTAAACTTGGCTCGACGCTCCCGGCGTCGAGCAATTTTGCTTGAGTAATTTACTTTTATTTGTTTACGAGCCATTCTTTACAATCTTTTCCTTGCCACCCATGTAAGGCCTTAGTGCTTCTGGAATCGTGATCGAACCATCAGCCTGTTGATTGTTTTCAACTATTTGAATTAGTAATCTCGGTGTCGCAACTGCCGTATTATTGAGTGAATGAGTGAACCTTTGTTTGCCGTCAGAAGCTTTGTATTTGATATTTAAGCGTCGAGTTTGAAAATCATGAAAATACGAGCAGGAGTGAGTCTCGCCGTATTTGTTTTTTGATGGCATCCAAGTTTCAATATCATATTTTTTGACCTGACCCAAACCCAAATCGCCACCACAATTTACAACAACATGATAAGGCAACTTGAGCGCCCGCAACAATTCTTCAGCGTTACTCAACAATTCTTCGTGGTGTGTGACGCTTGTCGCGTGATTTGCTTCACAAAGTATTACTTGCTCAAATTTCATAAACTCATGCACTCTATATAGCCCTTTGACGTCCTTACCGTGACTACCCGCCTCTCTTCTAAATGCCGGAGAAAAAGCTAAGATTTTTTTTGGTAAATCTTTTTCGTTAAAAACTCGGTCAGCAAAATAGCTCATAGTAGCAACCTCGGCAGTACCCGACAAATAATCTCCATCTTGAGTTTTGTAAATTTCTTCTTCAGCTTGAGGTAAGTAGCCAGTACCGATCAGAGTTTCTCTTTTGACTATAGCAGGGACAAACATCACAGAGTATTCGGGGTGATTCTTTCTAAAGAGATCCATCGTCAATTGCCAAACAGCAAACGCAAGCAAGGCCCCGTCATTTTTCAGAAAATATCCACGAAAGCCAGAAACTTTTGAACCAGTTTCAAAATCAGCCATATCCAAATTTTCCATCAATTCAATATGGCTTTTTGGTTCAAAATCAAATTTTGGTATCTCGCCATAGGCTTTGACTTCAATGTTTGCGCTGTCATCATCTCCATCTGGCACTGACATATCGGGGATGTTTGGCACCTGTATCATGAGTTTCTGCCATTCAGTCATTACTTCTCTCAACTCGGTTTCAAGTTGGCCGATCTCTTCTTTGAGTGGGGTCAACTCGGCAATCAGTTTGGCCTTTTCTTCTCCTTCTGATTTAGCAACTTCTTCGCCGACTTTGTTTTGTTTGGAACGCTTTTCATCAAGTGCCTGAGAAAGAGCTTTGCGTTTGTCATCAACTGCAACAAGCGTTTGTACATCAAAATTTACATGCTTCTTTTTGGCAGCCTCTTGTATCAACTCAGCATTTTCGCGAATAAATTTGATGTCTAGCATGTAAGGAATGATATCATTTGCTACAATAAATGTGAAATGAGTTACAAAATTACAACATTATCACCTCAAGATTGGCCGCCACTCCTCGGCCAAATCAACGACCCGCCCAAAAAACTAAACTTTGCTGGCAGAGGACCAGATTATGAGCGCAAATTTCTTTGTGTTGTCGGCTCGCGCAAATATTCGAGCTACGGCAAAGAAGTTGTGAGTGCTCTCCTTGCCGACCTGCGTGGCTTCCCCATCACCATCGTCTCGGGGCTCGCCCTCGGGATCGACTCGATCGCTCATCGTCTGGCGATGCAAAATAATTTGCCAACTATCGCCGTGCCCGGCAGCGG
>CAZHJF010000039.1:1077-5468 GCA_964532885.1 uncultured Candidatus Saccharibacteria bacterium | reverse complement strand
AACATCAATATATTTGGGTTTTTTTCATTCACAATCATTCCGATCTTTGTGTCGGTATTATAAACGGATAAATTTTGGTCAGAGCCACAAATGCGCTAACTACCACCGGACCAACCAAAAATCCGATCACACCAAAAAATTCAACACCTCCAAGTATGGAGAAGAGAATTATAAGCGGGTGGACATTGATCCGGCCACGAAAGAAAATAAAAGAGAGTACATTGTCGACAAAACCCACACATATCGCGCTCCAAATAAGCAGACCAATCGCCGACCCAATATGGCCCACAAACAAGAGATAAGCAATGGCCGGTATGGTCACGATAGATGTGCCAACGATTGGAACGAGAGAGGTAATTGCCCCAACAAAACCCCACAAAACTGGATTACCCACCCCAAACAAAGCAAAACCAATTCCAAGAATTAAACCTTGAGCAATAGAAACGAGTATTCGACCACGGAGCACGGCGTCGATTGAAGATCTCAGCGTGTTAACAAACTCTTCGTCATATTTGTCCGGCAAGGGACTCCATTTGATTAGTATCTCTTTGATTTTATTTCCATTAATCAACAAATAAAAACAAGAGAGTAGCATCAAAATAAATTTGAATAGACTACCAAAAACTAGAGCCAAAAACGAGTCCGTATGCCCAATAATCCAATTGAGGGTGGAACGGATATATTCATCGGCACTCACACTTTGCGACAACTGACTGCTCGGCAAAAGAGAGTCAATTTTAATCATAATTTCATTCACAACAGAAATAAGCTGGACCGACTCATCACCAAAAGCTAATTTATTGTACAAATCAATAGCTTCCATCAACAAGCTTGTCGATAAGATAGAAAGCGGCACCACAATAAACAAAACAATGGCGAGTACTGTAATGATGGCGGCGAGTGAAGATTTGCCACGGAGCTTTAACTTCAACTTCTCAAACATGGGATAAAACGTAACCGCCAGAACAGCCGAAAGGAAAATCACTCCTATGTAAGGTTTAAATATAAAAAAAAGCAATACGAACAAAAGAATCGAGGCTAAGCCAAAAAAAGAAAGTTGTATAGTTCGGTGAGACATAATAAAAATGCTAGTTTAGTGTATAAATTATAACACCAACTGAAGCATCCACCCATATTTTGAGTGGAAAACTATTTGTATTTTTGGACTATTTTTGAGCCGACAAAAACCACTACTGCAAGAGCGATGACTATGAGCACATAATCCCCAATGTGATCAATTGCTACAGCGTACCTTTGATAAACATTGCCAAGCTGCCAGCCGACCGCGCCAAGGATAATCGCCCGCACAAACATACCCAAAAAAGTAATGACCGCGTACTTGAGAACCGGCATCTCGATGATACCGCAGAGGGCCGAAATCGCGACTGAGGGCACAATCGGCATCACTCGCGCCAAAGCTATCACTGCCTCATCTTTTCTAGTGCCCGAGAGCTTGGCCTGCATTTTTTCGATATCGCTCCAATAGAGGCCAATGTATTTGCCCCACTTTTCTATCGCAAACTTGCCTCCATATCTCACAACAAAATAAACAAAATAAGAGCCGAGCGTGACTCCCAAAGCCGCAGGCAGTGCCACTTTGAAAATAAGTAGGCTAATTGAGCCAAGACCGACCGGACCCGAAACAAACAAAAAGCCCGAGGTCGTCATTATGAGGGCCGAAGGAATCGGCGCTATAACTTCCTCGACCACACTCGCCACAAACACCCCCACTGCCCCCCAGGGCAAAACATAAACTTCCAAAAATGCGAGCAACGATTCAATCATTACTCAATTCTAACCAAAACCCCCCACAAACACAAAATCATTATAAATCGATAACCCCCACCCTCAACTAGTTGACCGATCGGTCAACTGATTGCGCACAATACAATTATATATTTTTTAATTCCTCCCGAATCTCCATCCACATTCTGCCCATATGGTTTAGACCTTTGCCATCTTCGCCATCATCCCAAAATCCATCTCCGGGCGGATAGGTCGTAATATGTTTAACAATTTTTAGATCTCCAGAATCAATCAGGGCTTTGCGGATTTCTTCGTGCTGGTCCGCTTTGAGTCGCATCAGCTTCTTCATCACCCCCAATTTATAATTTTCGTCCTTGAATTCCTGAATTTGGAGATGTTTGTATTTGGTCGAGACTTCCCAAGCTTTTACCGGGCTCCTCTCTCTTCTAATTTCTTCAATGATTTTTTGGTCAGTGTACCTCTCACATTGGTAAGCGTGTTCAACTGTTGGGTAAACCTTGCCCTCAATTTCAATAGCATGAGCAGTGTAAGGTGAAAAGTAAATATAGAATTTTTCTAGAGGATATATTTCTGACATAATTATTCAATTTTATTTTTAACTATCAAAACTATGTGGTCTATGTATTGCGTTTGCATATTATTTTTTGCTCAAATATTCTCTAACTCCCTTGAGCCAACCGCCCTGGAAATAATCCTCTGGTTTGAATTTTTTTGGATCTACCCAGAGCATTTCAGTGTGTCTTTCAGAAAGTTTTATTTCCCCATTTTGTAGTTTTCCTTCGTATCCGACAGCAAAAATTCTAATGGTCGGATTACCAGGTGCCTGTTCCACTCTTTCATGCCTCATAAAGACAATTGGTTTGCCTATTTCATATTCAATGCTATCTCCAAGCTCCTCTTTCATTTTCCTCTTAACAATATCTTCCATCGGAGTCTCAAATTCGTCTGGTTTAATCCTACCCCCAGGCAAATCCCAAACCCCAAAATTATCCTTCAATATCAAGAGTTTTCCGTCTTTATCCATAAAAACTTTGACCGCTACAAAATATAAATCTTTGCCATTCATACGACCAGTCTAGCTAAAATCAAAGTAAAAAGAAAGCGTGCCCACCCTCAACTAGTTGACCGATCGGTCAGTTGGTTGAGAATTACAATTGAAATAACAATGAATACAGGGTGGAAGAGGGTCACCCTCTTCCATCAAAAAAATGTGGTGTAATTTACCACACAAATCAGACCTCTGTTTGGGCAAACATACCAAGATCAACTATCTCTTTTACATAAATATCCAAATTTTCTTGGTTTTTTATCTCGGCAATAGTAAGCCATTTGTATTCAATATTTTCCGAAGTGTCTAACACCGGCTCTCCAGTTGTTTCCCCAACATAAGTTAGACGCACGACATGTTTTTCTTCATTTGGAATAATATCTTGGGCAAAAATAAGCTTAGGCTCACCTATTATTTCAAGTTGAGTTTCTTCCATAACTTCCCTTTTCAAATTGTCTAGGAGTTTGCTTCCTGGTTCAATCCGCCCCCCTACAATATCCCATTCACCTCTTATCTCTTGATACTTTTCCAGATTTCTCTTGAGCAACAAAAATTTACCGTCCTTATTTTTCAAAAATATCTTCACCCCAACTTGTAATTTAATTTCGGTCATATTTGATGTTTATCATTGACATACCACCAGTCTAGCCAAAATTAAAATAAAAAGAAAGCGGGCTCGGGTCGTAAAGACTCGAGCCCATCAGAAGTTGAGGTTTTCTTTTTTGCCATTGAGTATAGCTGAGGCTTCTTCGCTGGGTATTTCTCTCCAGCAAAAACAGTCTCCACACCAGTCGCAATTCTCATCGCAACCATCTCCACCCCAAGATAGATAGTTGCCATTCTCGAGTTGGTTTAGGTGATTGCCGAGGTGTCTGGCGGGGAGCAAGCACTCTCCCATCTCACCTTGAAATTTGAAATCCCACTGAGGGATGGGTGAATAACAGAGCCCCATTTGGACCCCCTTTCCATTACCTATATTACACACTTATTCAATTTGAGCTACACCTTGCTTGTCGTATCAAACCCTAGCTCTTTGGCTCGAGCAACTGCCTTTTTCATAAAATAAAACCAATGGTCATGATCGTTTTCTTGGTTTCTAGCTTGCCAAAAATCCAAATCTACATTAAGGTTGTGTAGGAAAGTGGTAATTGGCAACTACCACTGCAGCACCCATCGCTACTGCCGGTCAAGGTCTAGAGAAAACCTATTCGTGGCGAACGAGGGTTGTTTTAGTCTCTGCTTTGACCGGCAGTTTTTGCTAATTTGCACCATGGCACTTTTTGAACTTTTTGCCCGAGCCACACCAGCACGGGTCATTCCTACCAATATCTTTGTGAGTTGAAGGCGTGGTGTGGGCAGTATTTTGAGAATCAGGTTCTGGTGAGGTGGTTATCCTCTCCGCCTGTTTTTGGACATCCATACCAGTGGCAGAAAAGGTTACCTTTTGATCTGAAAGTCTTTTTAGTGATTCAATAATTGTATTTATAATTGAAACCTCCATATTTTTAAACATCATCAAGCCTTCTTTTTTGTATTCAACCAGCGGGTCTCTCTGGCCGTAGGCGCGCAAATTGAC
>CAZHJF010000039.1:0-1067 GCA_964532885.1 uncultured Candidatus Saccharibacteria bacterium | reverse complement strand
CATCTGCTCTAGATGTTCAACCCAAAACATATCAAAGGTCTGCAAAGACAGATTTTTGAGAGTCAGGGCAAATTCTGCTGTTTGCATCGAATCGATTTTATTGGAAATTGACTCTTTGCTTTCTGGATCAGCAGTAGAAAGGATTTCCTCCAAATAACCAAGTACCTCTGCCTCGCTGCCCATAAGTATGCGGCGACGGCGTTCATAAAATATTTTGCGCTGATAATTCATCACGTCGTCGTATTCAAGCACATGTTTGCGCGCGTCGAAGTTGAGCCCTTCGATGCGACTCTGCGCGCTTTCGAGCGAACGCGTGATGAGTTTGTTTTCGATTGCCTCATCTTCGGCCAACCCCAACCGACCCATCATATTTTTGACCGTATCAGCCGCAAAAACCCGCATAATATGGTCTTCCATCGAAACGAAAAACTGTGTCTCGCCTGGGTCGCCCTGTCTACCCGATCTACCTCGGAGCTGGTTGTCTATTCGGCGCGCATCGTGCCGTTCAGTGCCAAGGACAAAAAGTCCGCCAACTTCACGAACGAAATTTGCCTCCTCAACCGTAGTTGGATTGCCTCCAAGCTTGATGTCCACACCGCGCCCAGCCATGTTGGTCGCGACCGTCACAGCACTTCGCCTACCAGCTTGAGATATAATCTCGCCTTCACGTTCGTGATTTTTGGCATTTAGCATTTCAAATTTGACTCCCTCACTCTTGAGATACTCAGCTAGCAATTCATTTTTTTCGATCGAAATAGTACCAATAAGCACCGGCTGACCTTTGGTTTGCAATTCTTTAACTTTGCGAGCTATCGCTTTGAGCTTACCCTTTTCGGTCTGGAAAATTAAATCATTGCGATCGAGTCTTTGTGGAGCCTTGTTGGTCGGTATAACTAAGGTTGTCAAACCATAAACTTTGTAAAATTCTTCCGCAGACGTAGCGGCCGTACCAGTCATACCGGCGAGTTTTTGATACATTCTAAAATAATTTTGATACGTGATCGAAGCGTAAGTTTTGCTTTCTTTTTGCACACTCACCCCCTCTTTGGCCTCTATCGCCTGATGCA
>CAZHJF010000038.1:1419-5495 GCA_964532885.1 uncultured Candidatus Saccharibacteria bacterium | reverse complement strand
TTTTTTAATTAAAAAGAAACGAAGTTCTCCATAAACCTCTCTTAATTTAAGAGAGGTTTGGTGAGTTAGAAAAAGAGAGAACTCACGTTTATTTTTCAGTTTTTTGACTGTCGAGGATTTTTAGAACTTCGGAATTGGTCATAAGGGTTTCGACATAGATGCGAGCATTTTCTTCGCTTGCACCTGGGTAATGAGCCAAAATATTTTTGACCTCGTTTTCAAGTATTTCAGGGTGGAGTTTGACGTTTTCGATCTCAGCTATTTTGTTGAATATGAGTTGAATGGTGGCTTTTTTTAGAGAGCCAGTACGCATTTCGTCTCGGATCTCTGCTTCCGCTTTGGCAATTGATTCCGGATTTGATTCTATCTTTTTGGTTTCGGCTAGATATTTTTCCCATTCGAGACCGGCTCTTTCGACATCGTCTTTCATCTGGGCAATCGATTTGGCGGTCTCGCTTTCGATCAATATATCAGGAATTTCTACCTTTGTGGCAGCTACCAATTTTTCCATTATTGCCACGCGCTTTTTCTCCTGGTTGCGTATCTTTTTTTCTTCAACGATATTTTCTTTTATTTTTTCCTTTAGCTCTTCAGCACTTTTGAAATTGCCAGCCGATTTTGCAAACTCATCATCAAAGACAGGCAGATTTTCTTCTTTTTCCAGATCTGGATGCCCACCCGACTGAACTGCTTCAGCCGTTCGGGCGGGCCCGCCATGCCCCTTTTCTTCTGGGTGGGCTTGGTGCCAATCAAAATGCGCCTTGTTTTTCCTTATTTGTAAGATGACATCCTCAACTTCTTTTGGAGAAACCGAAAGATCTTCGTCGGAGTCGTTGTTTGCTAGGACTTCTTTGGCAATCTTTTTGTAGTCTGGTAGTTCGTATTCTGGCATTACGGCAATCTTTACTTTAAATTCGAGTGGGCTACCCAAGGCAATTTTGGTCAAAGACACTGCCGGTCGGCCGATCACATCCTTTTTGAGCTCCTCAAATATTTTTGGTAAGGTCTCATTGATTGCGATTTCTCCGGCTTCTTCCAAAATTGTAGCTTCGCCAACTTTTTCTAAGACAATTTTCTCCGGTACAAAACCCTTGCGAAAGCCATCGATTTCGAGATTTTCTTTAATCCTTTGAAGGGCTTTTTGGTGAGCAAGTTTGAATGAATCGGTATTAATTTCTACAGATATTTGTATCTCAGATTTTGGTAATGTTTCCAATTTGTATGTATATTGCATAGTGTGAAGAAGTTTAGCGGAAAATCAAATCAAAAACAACCCCTATTGACGGGGTTGTTTTTGATAGAATTTTTAAATTATTGAAGCTCTGCTTCGATAACCGTCGCGCCCTGATCGAGAGTGGTCACGTTTGTAGCGTTGAGATCGGCCTCAATCGAGTTTAGGTCGTCTGTTGAACCTTGGTTGCGTAGAGATTCTGTTACAGCGTCACTTGAGGTTGGTTCATAGATTGGGGCAGACATTCTTGTTTTTAGGAAATACAAACCTCCAATTATGATTATGGCCAAAATAACAATCACGGCAACGAGTGGGCCAGTACTCTTTTTTGGGGTTACTCCGCCTAAAGGTGGCATTTGGTTTGGGTTGTAAGTGTTTTCCATTTTTTAATTTGTTACTTATTAATTATTTATTGATCTGTTTTTTTGGACATACCTTTCAAACTTACAACTATATCTACGAGAGCCTGATGAGCAGCTTTAATTTCTGATTTGGTAGATTCTACAGCTTCTTTGAGCCCAGGGTAGAGGGCGCGGGTGTCGCCAGACAAGACGTCGGTTGACATGGTTTGTATTTGAGCGATGCTCACACTTAGGTCAGCGATCAAGACTTTAGCAGAGTCGAGAGCGTTTTTTTGAGTGCTGACATCAATACCTTCTCCTTCCATTTTTGTAAGTCGTGAATCAATTCTTGATGCAAGTTCTCCCAATCTTTCTTGAGCGGCAGTAAATCGTTCAACTAAATTTTCAACAAACTTTCCCAATCTTTCTTTGACTTTCTCATTAACGGCTTCTTTTCTTTCTTCTATGCCATTTTTGATAGCCTCTCTTTTTTCTTCAAAATTTGTCTTGATGAGATTACGTTTTTCTTCCATCTCAGTTCTTTTCTTTTCAAATTCTGCCTTACGTTCTTCGGCTCTGACTTTTATTTGTTCAGGTTTGCGCACAGAAGAATCGTCTGATTCATCTTCTATTGCATATGTGCTGAGTGGTAAAGTGATCAAAACAAGGGCCAATACAGCTAATTTTTTATAGTTTTTCATATGTTAAATTACTTGTTAAGTCCTAACTTCTTTATTATATACCTAATCGATTAATTAAAAAACCTCGCAATGTGCAGTGCGAGGTTTTTTAAAATTATTTTGATCCGTATTTGTTTTTATATAACAGAAGCCCTTCTTCAAAAGCGTTTTCGGCCTCGGCTTTACCTTTGAAACCTGTAACCTCGACCTCTTTATTTTGGAGTTTTTTGTAAGTCGAGTAGAAATGCTCGATTTCTTTGAGAGTGTGTTTGTTGATGTGTTCAAGATCATCAACGTGCGTCCAACGTGGATCATCGACTGGCACAGCGATAATCTTGTCGTCGCCTTCTCCGTCGTCAATCATGTTCATAATGCCGACCGGTCGGCCGCGCACAAGAACCCCCGGCATGAGAGGGTAGGTTGTAAGGAGGATCACATCTAAGGGGTCATTGTCGTGCCAAAGGCTTTGAGGTACAAAACCGTAGTCAAAAGGGAAGTCTTGGGCTGTGTGTGCTGCGCGGTCGAGTGCAATGAGCCCGGTCTTTTTATCGACCTCATATTTATTTTTTGAGCCTTTGTTTATTTCAACAATAACGTTCATCTTGTCCTTGGTACCAGGATCAATTTCGTGCCATAGATTCATATTGTTTTATGTTATTTTAATTCGCTAATTATACATTATTCAGACACTTCAGCGCCAGCCAAGTTTTCACCCTTGATTGATGAGATATCAATCCTCCAACCTGTTAGTTTGGCTGCGAGTCTGACGTTTTGACCGCCTTTGCCAATCGCGAGCGATTGTTGATCTTCGCTCACCACCACTTTGGCCTGTCTGTCATCTGGTCTGAGCTCAACACTTGTGACCTTGGCAGGGGAGAGTGCGTCCTCAATGAATTCGACTGGGTTGTCAGACCATTCAATCACATCGATCTTTTCGCCACCTAATTCGCTGGTGACTGTGGCAACTCTTACACCTCTTTGACCAACAAGAGAACCAACTGGATCGATGTAAGAATCATTTGAAGATACGGCCACTTTTGAACGCGAACCAGCTTCACGCGCCACGGCTTTGATCTCTATCGCTCCGTTTGCTAGTTCGGGAGCTTCGTTTTCAAAAAGTTTTATGAGGAAACGCGGATGTGAGCGCGAAAGGCGCAAGACTACACCCTTTGGGCCGTCTTCGACTCGATAAAGATAGGCGCGAACCCTCTCGCCCTGACTAAAACGCTCCCCGGGGATCTGTTCTTCGTATGAGAGTATGCCAACGGCTCGGCCGACATCTATAAAAATATTACCTCGTTCAATACGTTGAACGGTGCCTTGGATTATGTCGCCCTCGCGCGCGCCAAATTCTTTGAGAACCGATGATCTCTCAGCTTCTCGTATTTTTTGCATAATGACCTGTTTGGCGGTTTGTGAAGCGATGCGGCCGTAGTCGTTTTTGGTTTCAAGTGGGAAGACAATTTCGTCATCAACCTTTACATCCTTTTTTATTTTCTTGGCGTCCTCAAGCAAGATGTGGTGCTCTGGGTTAAACAACACTCGCTCATCTTCTTTTTCTTCAGCTGTTTCAAGGGCTTCAGTCAAAGTCTCCTTGTCCATAAACACGCGACTGTCGTCGACAACTTTTTTGACCTGGCTCATTTCGACTGTGCCGGTGCTGATATCAAATTTGGCTCGGACTATTTGTCCGCGCTTGCCGTACTCTTTTTTGTAAGCTGTAGCTAAAGCAAGCTCGATCGCTTCGAGCACTTTGTCTTTGGCTATACCTCGCTCTTCTTCGAGTTGTTCTAGTACCGAATTGATGACTTTTAGATCAAACAT
>CAZHJF010000038.1:0-1319 GCA_964532885.1 uncultured Candidatus Saccharibacteria bacterium | reverse complement strand
TCTTTATTTTGTGCTGATTTTTCAACAAAATTATTTGTTTATTTATTTACATCACATATAATTTGCATTATGAGTGAGTATGATCCAAATAACCAATCAACTAAAGAAGATCAAGATAGACAGATTGAAAATTTGTTGGCAGAAGCTCGAGGATTGCAAATTGAGATCCCTCCATTCAACACATTGAATCCGGCTGAAAAAATAGCCACCCTAACCGACCTTATAGCAGAAAAAAACACGACTTTGGAAGAGAGTGGGGAAAAATTTGATCTTACAAAAATTGATCAAGATATTTTAGATGAATTAAAAAGAATAGGAGTTAGTCTTGAAACAAGACCAACACAACCATCATTTGTTGTTGCTGAAGATCATGAGGACAAAATATATATTCGCGATGATGCTGATGTTGAAAGTGTAAACAATATCATCCGAGACACCATCTTGAATGAAATGCCTGGAGAAAGTGAGCCCGCTCAAAATATGACCGATAGGTCTGATGAGACAAATGAGACTGATGGGTCAAATATGACCGATAAGACCAATGCGACCCCTGGGACAAATGAGACCGACGAGGCAGAAGCAAAAAAAGGTTTTGAAAAGGAATTTGAATATGAGGGGATCAATATAACCATATATGAGCATGTATACAACGATGCAACCTTTCAACAATTGGAGCAGATAAAAGCTGAAATTGAAGGCGCTATAGACGATCTAAAGCCAGATAAAGATAACCCTACAAATTTACTGGTTGGACTAAAAGAAAAGTATCCCGGATTCAGAATAGATGTTGTGGATACTAATAATATACCTGAAATTATTTATTCAGATGATGTTAAGACGCTTTTTGTTCATCAAAGAAATACCGGTTCAGATATTCGTGATTTTATAAAAAAAGAATTACTAAAGATCTCTTTTGAAATTGGAGATGAGGTGTTGATAGAAAGTACAGATGGATATAAATCAAAAGGTAATATATCTTCATTTTATTGGTCATCAAATCAAAAGCGTTACCTTGTCGAAGTCGTAAAAAATAATACAAAAGAACTAGTTGCACCCGAAAGACTTTCTTTGGTTGATAGCCAGTCTGCCGATGAGACTGCTGGAAAACCCGCTGATGTACCACCCCCTGCTCCAAATGTAGTGGGGCAAACTCCGCCGCAAGGGGAAAAATTCAAAGGTAAGGATGGCGTAGAGTTAAAGGTGGGTGATGAAGTTGAGTGGGTAGCATACGGTGGACAGATCAAGTCCGGTCAAATCAAAGAATTTATTGTGAGATCTAACATTAAAGCTCCTTATGCGCTAGTTAGTATTATTGATGA
>CAZHJF010000037.1:0-5541 GCA_964532885.1 uncultured Candidatus Saccharibacteria bacterium | reverse complement strand
TACTATCAAGATATTTATATACTCCTTGTTTAACTCACCTCATATTCCCAGCCGGGTTGCCAAGATTTGGTCTTTCGCCAATCCTCGGCGAGTGCATTTATTTGCTTACCATAAACCTGCTTAAAAATCTCTAAATTTGCCTCTCTGGTATTGTCTCGCGTGTTCAATTCATACAGCTTCTTGAATTTTTCAAACCCAAATGTTTCTAAAAGATACTTGGTGAATGAGCCCGCGACCGAATAATAAAACTCGGCTTCCTCGTCGGAAGTATCAAGCCAAGCTTGTTGCGTGGCAGTTAAATCTTCTAAATTTACGTCCAAGCCCTTCCTTAATCCGTTTTGTACAACCTGATCGTGATCATTGCCAAACATGCTTTTGCCGACCATAGCTTCTGCAATGCCTTCTTGTAGAAAGTTTACCGGATATCCGAGCTGTAGAGTAAGTAAATGAGTGTCTTCGTGCTCACCCACTACCTTGTCCTGCTCGTTGTAAATAGCGTGGATAGCAAACTCGTCGTAAATAGACTGGCCATACCAGCCGTCACCCATGAGCTCTGCCTTATTCTCCCGAGAGGAATAAAAATAATAACTAATTTTTTGACTAGGCTCCTTTAAATCTAAAACCTTGATTATTTTACTAAAAGCCGCCTCTTGTCTTGATTTTATTTGCTCTATTTCTATATCAGCAAGAGAGCCCTCTTCTACATTAAAAATATAATGTTGAGATTCATGTGTTTTCCAAGGAAACTCTCGGAATTTGTGAATATAGAATGGAATGTGTTGAATGTATGTCATTGCTTTATAAACAATACAAGATTTTCATAAAAGATGAAGGGGTGGTTTTGTGTCCACCCCTCCTTGGTTTTGCTTATCCGTACGATAGCCTTAGCAGGCTTTCGTTCAGGTCGTGCAGTAGGTCTTTTTTGCAGTGACGTTTCGAGAAGCTCCCGGCGCCTCCACCACCTTCGACCGCTGCGTGATAAGTGCATCCCCCACCGCAGATCGGCAGGTAAGGGCACCGCTCCGCGACGCAATCATCAAGACGCTTAAAATTCTCGTACTTAGCGTCCCGAGTGTATCCTTGGATTTCCCCAAAGATAGTGCCGAACGCGTGCTGGTTCTGTCCGCTGGTGCAAAAGCATTTCTGGAGGTTCCCATCGGGCTGAAGGACTGCAGAATGCTTTGCCTGTGCTACACAAAGAGGTCCGGATGCGTATTCGTCAGGGATTTTGAATCCGTGATCGCGTGCGCATTTCCACACCTTCGCCGCTTGTTCTGCTTGCCAGCTCTCTTCGGTTCCGTTGATGTGGACGAAGAACGATGATTCGATAAACCCAATACTAAGTCGGATGCGGTCTTGAATGCCCGCTTCAGCCATGAACTCGATGAGTTTGGGGACGTGCTGAGCGTTCGCGTGATCGAGCGACAGGCGAATATCAATAGCCGGAACGTATTCAGACCGAGCGAGCATGAGGATGTTTTCCCAGATTCGCTGAAATGTTGGCCTCTTACCCTTGCCGTGCCGTCTGTTGTCGTGGACTTCTTCTGGCCCGTCGAGGGTGATCTGGACACGTTTCCAATTGTACCCAGAAAGAAGCTGGGCAACTTCCTCAGTAAGTAGCTCGCCGTTTGTGACGATCTCGGTCATGTACTCGAGTCCACAAGAAGTTGCGAGATTGGAGTATGCCTGAAGCGACTTCTTGACGATGTCTTTCCGCAAGAGCGGTTCGCCACCGAAGTAGATAACTCGGAGCACTTGCACTTCTGGATGATGGGCGCAGTATTCGCGAAGCCAATGGACCGATTTCTCGAATACTTCGTTGCTCATACCGGAGCCACGATCGGTCCCGTTCTCGAAGCAATAGGCGCACTCAAGCTGGCATTGGATCGTCGGTTCAATATGCAGAGAAAATATCCGCGCACGATTGTTCCGAATATCCAACAGTTCATCCTTCCAGTTGGAGAACTCGTCAAAGTCTGCACCCACCAGAATTTCGTTTTGACCTGCGAGGTCTGGAACGAAATCTGGAGCAGGTTCGGCTTTAGAGTTAAGCCATTCTTGTAGCGAACGGTGCTGGTCGTTCGTCAAAACTGCGACTGCTCCCGTCTTAGTATTTTTGAGGATCACGGATCCCGAGATGGGGACTGTGATGGTAAAAGCACTTACCTTGTACATGTAAGAATCCTCATCTACAGTGAAGGGTCTCCGGTTAAGGAGACCCCCCTCTTGTCTAATATCCGCAGGCGTCCTTCCCCAGAGCAATCTGCCCGGTCACGACGGGCCCGAAGCGCAAGCTGGCCGTGCCGGCCTTCGCGACGACCGATTGTCTCGGGGGAACGGTTTTGGTTTGATCCGCCGTCGGATCAGAATGGGTAGCGGTTTTTGTCGCTTCCATAAGACCTCTCTTGGTAAAGTACAGGGTTAACGTTGGTTAACCTGTCTATCATCACGGTATCATTCGTTTACAGGTTTTTCAATAGCTTGATCTGTAGACTAAATTTGAAATAATGTTCGGTCATAAGATCCTTGTCCTCTAGTTTCCCCGCCCCCATTATATAGCTCAAGTAATTGCTTGTTAGATTTGATACGACGCCAACCCGTATCGGTTGTCGCAAACGATGACTCCTTGACTACTCACTACTTTTCAGTGTTTTGTTGCCAAACACTTTGTTGAGAGCGTCAAAATCAACCTGAACTTCTTTGCGCTCATCATCAAAGAATATTTTCACCGAATAATCGCGTTCTATTTTCTCCGCGAACCAATCCTGCCACTCTTCAAACGTCGAAGTTTTTTCAGGTCGGTTTTTGTAACATAACATTGCAAAGAAACTTGTTTGCAGATGGAACATTGCATCCGCGGTTGCAAACACCTTACCTTCAAGCGTGGTTGGCAGATTCCCCGGACGGCAGGAGTGGGGTCCGATAATTGTCTCAAAGATTTCGCTTATTTCCTCGTTGGAAAAACCTGAATCGGTAAGAATTCTTTTTGCTTGTGTTTCTCCCCAATCCTCAAATTCGTGATCACCTCGTTCGTAACGAGCGTCGGCTAAATCGTGAAGTAGGGCGGATACGGCCACCTTTTCTTCATCTGCTCCGTATTTGCGCGCAAGTATTTGGGCCTTATCTTTGACCCAATTGACATGGTTGTTCCACATCCATCGGCCCATAGGACGTGAATTCTCCGAAAGATAAATATTCTCTACTTGCTCCTGTACTTTTGTAACTCTTTCCATACCAATTAATTTAGCATTTTTCTATATGAAAAAATACCTATTCCAATCCTACGTCACTCTGTGAAATTTTGTTTGTTGTTGATTTTCAATAGCCAAGATGTCGTATCCCTTGTGCACTTGATCCTCTGCCGGAATGCCGAGTAGTTCCATAAATTTGTTCAATTCATTTCTTACTTCATCTGCGTCACGATCGGAAACCTTTTCTACTTCGATAAATGTGCCCATACCTTCGACTTCGTCTAGGCAGATCTCAAAATCGTTATAATGAGTTGTGCGCCTCGTCTTTATGACTTTGGTTGCGACCTGATAGCCCATAAGCAAAAGTGCTTGTAACAATTCCTTCACGTCGGAAATTTCTGTTTCGTGCTCTGCCTTTGTCAGCACCTCCCTAGATAGAGGCTTCTTTACAGTAAAAATGCATTTGCCATCATCCCTCTCTCTGATTCGCACAAAATGATCATTCGCCATATATTCCTCGACATTTTTTGCCGGAAATCTGGTGTAAACGGTATCAACCTGCTTTACTGGTTCTGACAATCGGCAGCCCAGACCTTTCAGTTTGTCGAGTACCTGTTCCTCACTTCTCAGATGTGCTTTTATTTCTATTTCTTTCATGATCCAATGATAGCAAATTTCTACACCAAAACTTACTTTTTGACGGACGAGATTGCTTCAGTCCTTAATTAAAAAGGCGGTTAATATCTCTCCCCTTAGATACTGGCGAGAATTGCACCGAGTAGCTCTGGGAATTTATCGGTTTTTAGACTGTCGAGGACGAAATGCCCCTTGTTGGTAAACTCTACAAACTTAGCTCCTTTTATCTTCGATTTGAGCACCTCAATACTTGTTAGTATGTCGGGATAGTCATCGGTCGAATACATGATCGTCAATCCAGAAGTTTTGTTTGCCAAGCTCGGGTCAATCTCAAACTGAAAGAAGCTCGGATCGATCATATGTGTCGGATCAAGCCACGGTGCGACCAAAACGACTTTGCCCACCTTCACATTGTTCTCGCTTAACCATCTGACAAGGAACCCGCCACCACAGCTGTGCCCGACGAGAATAGTTTCCTCGTCTGGTTCGAATCTCTCAAGCATTTCCTTCCATCTTTCATAATTTGGCTCATAAAATCCGGGCATTTCGGGAGTTTGCGCTTCAATACCTTTCAGCAGAAGTTGTCTCTGAAGCCATGGGATCCAGTGGTCATTCGAAGCTGCCGGGCGATTTAGGTCCTCAAATTCCGACTTATCATTATATCCGTGAATTATGATAGCTTTTTTCATAGTTTATTCTACACGCTTTCCAAATCTGTAGGTATAATTTTTGTCTTTCGCATTTATTCCATCGCCGATATCAAATGTAGAGGCATCGGCTCCGACAACGATTTCCCCATCGAAGTAAACCGTTTTTGAATCCAAGGCGTAATTATTCGTAGCCCCTATGGTCCTAAATGTCTTAAGGTCAGCGCCTGTGAGCCAAGTGTCGAAATAGTATATCTTGTTGTCACACCGTAGGTAGTACCCACCCAAATAATAAGTTGCTTTATTATCAACTTCATTACATTTTTCTTTTATTACTCCGATTCTATTTTCTCCTCTGATATAAATATTGCTTTTATCATACCCGTAGGTGTAGCCGTATTTACCACCATCATGCACAGCAAAAGTCATCGGATCTGCACTGGGGATTATTTCTGTATTGTAAAAAACATAAGATTTATCCTTGCTAAAACCATACGAAAGAAGCTCGAAAGTCTTGGGGTCAGCTCCGTTTACTCTCCTGTAGCACTGATCCCACTGATTGTCCTCGCAGGTCAAAAGTAAATATACGTTAGACTTGTCTTTGGGAATTGCACCTACCACGAAGGTTGCGGAGTCTGAATCTTCCAATACATCTCCATCGTAATATATGTGATTTTTATCTTTTGCAAATTGGTCGTCTATTATTTCAAATGTCTTCGGGTCGGCTCCTACTACAGTGTCAGTTCCGAAATACACATAATTATCGTCCTTTTTATAATTGCTATTCCCGATAGCTGGCAATTCAATTATTGCTAATCGTCTGGCAAAGTCTGGCGAGCTAGAGGCCATAGCTCGGGCACTTGCCTCGTAACCAGCATCGATTTCTTCCTGAGTTAGTTCTTGGCTTTGGCCGAGATTTCGCCTAGGTGTATTTGTGTACCACACTACAAAACCCCCAATCAGAAGCAGGGCAAAAATAACGCCCATAACAATTTTATTTTTTGGATTTTGAACCGGAATCATTTTGTAAATATATCACAAGTTCAAGCCCAAAGTATCGGCTGGGA
>CAZHJF010000036.1:0-5683 GCA_964532885.1 uncultured Candidatus Saccharibacteria bacterium | reverse complement strand
TTCTTTTGTAGGCGCTCGATTTCGCGTCTCTCAGCTTCTGCAATCGCTCGGTCTGCATTTTCGATCAAGATCATATAGCTGTTGCAGTAAGCGAACCAGAATATATTTTTTTTCCAGTTGTCAAAATCGCTTTCATCGACGGTGTAGCCGACCTTCTCGAGAGACTCTTTGCGCTCGTTGTACTTGTATATAACGTACTCGAGCTTATCTCTAATTTCCTGGCGCTTTTGTTGAGCAAAGAGAGAGGCGTTGATATACGCATTCTTTTTGCTCAGAATAGCCGATGAACTGGCTCCAGGGTTTTCAATAATATTCCTGAGAGCGACTTCACAGCGCTCCAGGGTCTTATCGGCATTCCTGATTTGACCAAGGTGCTTATTCGCCAATTTGTTGATCTCGCCAGTTAAGATCAAAATTTCCTGATCCATGGCCGAGACCACTTTTGGATTTTGTGCTACTGCCATATTGCACAAAACCAAACTGAAAACGGTTAATATCACAAAGAACATTTTTAGCATAGCAACATACTGACATATTATACAATCAAAGTCAAATAAGTCGGTGGTCCTAAACACAGGGGTTTTGGGGAGGGGTGGAGTGGGGGAAAAGAGTTTGACATTGCTCGGCGCTTCGTATAGTATGTTTGACAAGCTCCTAGAGGGCTTTTTATATGTCACGATCTCTAAAGAAAGGTCCATATGTCGACGAAAGAGTACTCAAAAAAGTACTTGGTAAAAAACCACAGGAAACTGGGGTTATAAAAACTTGGTCGCGTGCCTGTGTGATTTCTCCAGAAATGGTTGGATTCACTTTTGGTGTTCACAATGGCCGAGATCATGTTGAAGTATTTGCCACAGAAGATATGGTCGGTCACAGATTGGGAGAATTTTCGCTTACTCGTAAGTTTGTAAAGCATGGCGGTAAGATGCAGAAGGAGTTGGAGATAAAGAAAAAGGAAGCCGAAATTTCAGCGGCAAAAAGCGCTAAGGCTACAGCTGAAACATCAAAAAAATAAATTATATTTGAGCTTCCTTGCTTCATAAGGGGGCAATATTTCAAAAAAAATAATAAATAAAATGGCGACAGTAACAGCACAATTGAATGATTACCGACAATCACCCCGAAAGGTGCGTGTTGTGGCTGATGCTGTTAGGGGCAAAAGTGCGACGGAGGCTAAAAATATATTGGGTATAGTGATAAAGCGAGCCAGCCACCCGTTGGGTAAATTGATCGACTCAGCAATTGCAAATGCAAAAAGTATTGGAATTGCGACCGAGAATCTTGTTGTTGATTCGATTGAAGTAAATAGCGGCAAAATTTTGTACCGCCGAATGCCGGTCGCTCATGGTTCGTCAAACCCTATACGCAAGCGTACTAGCCATGTCAAAATAGTTCTTTCAGAGCGTGCACCAAAAGTACAAAAATCGAAAACCAAAACCAAGACCAAAACTAAAAACTAAAAACTATAAGCTAAATTTATGTCACACACAGTACACCCATACGCACATAGACTTGGAATCATCCGCGATTGGAAATCGCGCTGGTTTGGTGTGAAGGCAAAATATAAGGAAAATCTAAGAGGTGATGTACTCATTACAGAATATTTGAAAAAGCGCCTCAAGGGGATGTATGTGAGTTTGGTAGAAATCGAAAGAAGCACCAAAACTTTCCGAATTATCATAGAGACGTCGCGCCCAGGTATGATTATTGGCCGACAAGGCGAAGGTATGGTGAAGCTGCGTAATGATCTCCTACGTTTTATAAAGAAAAGCAAAACTTCAACGACTGAAGAGTTAAAAATTGATGTAAAAGAAGTAAAATCGCCAGAATCTAATTCAATGATTGTGGCTCAAATGATTGCTGAGGCTCTTGAAAAAAGAATGCCTTTTCGACGTGTGGTCAAACAAATGATTGAAAAGGCTTTTGCCAACCGTGACGTCAAAGGTGTCAAAGTAACTCTCTCTGGTATTATGGGCGGTTCGAACATGGCTCGAGTAGAAACCAAAAAGCTCGGTCGGATCCCACTACAAACATTGCGTGCTGATATTGACTACGCGTTTTATGAAGCTCTTTTGCCTTTGGGTAAGATCGGTATCAAAGTCTGGATTTACAAAGGCGAAATATTTGCTAAAAAATAATTTAATTTACTATCATGCTTTTTCCTAAAAAAGTTAAATATCGAAAATGGCAAACATTGCGAGAAAACCCTAACAAGGTTGGCAAGGCGACTCGTAGCATAACAGTTGCTTTTGGTTCTCATGGTTTGAAATCTATGACTGCCGCGCGAGTCACTTCAAACCAAATCGAAGCTGCGAGAAAGACCATTTCAAGAGCGGTCGGTAAGACCGGTCGAGTTTGGGTCAGACTTTTTCCAGATATGCCGTTTACCAAAAAGCCGGCAGAAGTAAAAATGGGTAAAGGTAAAGGTGATCTTGAAGGCTATTGTGCTCGAGTTTTGCCTGGGCAGGTGTTGTTTGAGGTTGATGGCGCTTTGCCTCCTGTGGCTCGCGAGGCTTTAAGGAAGGGCGGTGCTAAGATGCCAGTCAAAACCAAGGTGGTTGAGAGAGCGCGTTAAAGTATGGCGGTAAATATATCAAAGAAGCACATAGTTTGAAATTTTAAAAGAAATAAGGTAAAGTAGCCGGGCAACATGAAAACAAAAAGCATCAAAACAAAAGAGGAAATATTGAAAGAGATTGGAGAAAAGTCTATTTCTCTTCGTGATATTCGTTTTGGTGTGGCCGGCAGTAAGGGCAAAAACGTCAAAGAGTATTCAGTGATAAAAAAAGATATTGCGAGACTAAAAACTGAGCTTGCGGTTGCCGTCAAATAATTTATGACAGACAAAAAAACACAAGAAAATAAAGAAAACGGTAAGATTCTACAAGGTGTCGTGGTTTCGACCAAGATGAAAGATACTGTTGTGGTGTCGGTTAATCGTTTTGTCAAACATCCAAAATACAAAAAATATTATAAACAGACCAAGAAATTCAAGGCTCACAATCCAGGCAATACCATGAAGGACGGCGATACCGTTTCGATTAGAGAGTGTAGACCTATATCAAAGACTAAGCATTTTGAGGTAGTCGTCAGTCAATAGACGATAGAAAAAACTAAAGACTAACATCTAAAAACTAAAAACTACGAAAATGATTCAACCAAGAACAATTGTAAAAGTAGCTGATAATACCGGAGCAAAAATCGGACGTATTTTCAAAGTTCTTGGTAGTTCCAAGAAACGATATGCCAAGATCGGAGAGCTTGTAAAGTTTTCGGTCCAAAAAGCTGAGCCAAGAAAGGAGGTAAAAAAGAAGGATGTTTTGCTTGGTTTGGTGGTCCGTCAAAAGAGTCCTTATCGAAGAAAGGATGGTTCATATATCAGATTTGATGAGAACGCTGTCATCGTGGTAGATATGAAGAAAAACGAAATCGTTCCAAGAGGGGGTCGCATTTTCGGGCCATTACCGAGAGAGATTGCTGAGGCTGGACACAGTTCGATTGTGTCACTAGCACCAGAAGTGATTTAGCGAAATCATGTCGCACGATACGTCCATTGGAGTGCGACTAGACACAAATTACAAATTTCCATGAATGACACGAATATAAAATGAAAATAAAAAAAGACGACAATGTAATAATAATAACTGGAAAGGACAAGGGTAAGACCGGTCCGGTTCTTCGAGTATTTCCAAAACTAGATAAAGTTTTAGTTGAAAATATAAATATAAAAAAAATTCACAAACGTGCTCGCAAGCAAGGAGAAAAAGGTAAGGTTATTGAGCAAGCTGCTCCAGTACACATCTCTAACGTAGCTTTGCTAGATCCAAAATCAAAAAAGCCGACGCGTTTGGGGGCGCAAATAAAGGATGGCAAAAAGTTGCGTATTGCCAAAAAAAGCGGCCAAACTGTATAACTCAAAAAACATGAAATTAATGAAAGAAAAAACAAAAGAATCATTTACAACACTCAAAGGAAAGTTGGGTTTGAAAAATATTATGCAAGCCCCAAAGATACTCAAGGTGGTAGTTAGTGCTGGAGTAGGCTCATTTAATGATAAAAAAAAGATTGAGATCGTTGAAGATCGATTGGGCAAAATTACCGGACAGAAACCAATCAAGAGGGGAGCCAAACAGTCTGTAGCCTCGTTTAAATCAAGAGAAGGCGATATCGTTGGCGTGCAAGTAACTTTGAGAGGTGAAAAAATGTGGAGCTTTATCGACCGCCTTTTTAATGTGGCATTGCCCCGAACTAAGGACTTTAGAGGTATATCAAATGAGGCTTACGACGATATGGGCAACTATACTCTCTCAATAAAAGAACACACAGTTTTTCCTGAGACTTCAGATGAAGATTTGAAAGATGTGTTTGGTTTTGCTGTTACCTTTGTCACCAATCTCAAAAACAAAGATCAAGCCAAGAGCTTCTTTGAAGCGCTCGGTCTACCATTTCGCAAAAAATAGTTTAGTGTGCGAGAAAGAGGCCGTAGCAATCCTTCGCTTCAGCGGCAATCAAGGCACGTTTTGCTTCTCTGAAAGTTGCGCCAGTAGTGTATATATCGTCTACAACTATTACGACTCTATCTATCACTTGTTGTTTGGCGGCATCTCTGACTTGCATAGATAGATGAATATTATTGTACCTATTTTCCTTGTCTAGTTTAGCTTGTCTTTTGGTGTCACGGATTTTTTCTAAAACATTAAATCTGATATCAAAATTTTTTGGCGATTTCTTCTTGATTTGCTTCAACAACTCTTCGCATTGATTGAAACCTCTTTCTCTCTGTTCTTTTTTGCTCATGGGTACCGGTATGATAATCGGTTCTCTACCTGTGAAGAGTGTTATTTCGCTAGACATATCTAGGAGCCGGTCTAAAAGGCTTTGGGCAAAGATGTTTTTTAAGTCAATATTATTTTTGTACTTAAGACTTTTTATTAGTAGTTTGACGGCTTTATTGCGATAATCAAAAAGAATATCAATGTTCGTGAGCAAAACAGGAGACTTGGGCAAGAGTCGGACCAAATTATCAGGTTTCATTTGGAGCAATCGGGAAATTCTTTCATCTTCTGGGACCAGTAGTTTTTTGAGTAAGTCAATTATTTTTATAAATACCCGAGACAAACTTTTCATGTATTTTGTATTGACTAATATGTTACAATAATAGCATGGGCTTGTTAGATAATTTTCTAAATAAGAAAAATCAGAGTTCGTTGGGGATAGACATTGGATCATCTTCAATCAAGGTTGTTCAACTTAAAAGAAAAGGAGATAAAGCAATACTTGAAACTTACGGTGAGCTCTCTTTGGGGCCATATGCAGGCGTAGAAATTGGCCAATCAACAAATCTCTCAACAGAAAAAATCAGTGAGGCTTTGCGTGATGTTTTGGCTGAAAAGGAGGTGGCGATTTCAACCAAAACTTGTGGCATCGCCATACCGTTTAAGGCGAGTCTCTTGTCGGTTTTGGAATTGCCAGCCGTGTCTGAAAAGGAGCTCGAATCAATGGTGCCTCTAGAGGCCCGCAAATACATACCGGTACCAATGTCTGAAGTTACAATCGATTGGTCTATTATCCCTCGAGTCGAAAACGAGGAGGAAACAGAAATATCCAAACACGATAAGAAAATGAAAACTATCGATTTATTGCTGGTGGCGATCCACAACAATATTATCAATCAATACAAAGA
>CAZHJF010000035.1:0-5711 GCA_964532885.1 uncultured Candidatus Saccharibacteria bacterium | reverse complement strand
ACCACGCGTTTGAATTGTCCCGTGAATCCGTTATAATTTAAGTATAAGGAATCCACTTTTTATATTATAATATAAATACCAAAGTATACTGTACCCTGTTATGAACATCTCCGATAATCTAAAAAGAATACGCGCCGAAAAGGGTTACTCACTCGAAAAGGTTGCCCGACTGTCCGAATTGTCACTGAACACGGTCGTGAAAATCGAGAACGGCGCGAACAAAAACCCAACCATCGATACACTCTCAAAGATTGCCACCGCGCTCGAAGTTGGTGTTGATAATTTAATAAAAAAATAGTATGGCTAGAAAAGAAGCTAAAAAGCACCTTGCAAAGGCAAAAAAAGCTAAGAATGATGAGTTTTACACTCAATACATTGATATTCAAAAAGAGGTTGAGAGATATTTAGATTACAACCCTGACACTTTTAAGGGCAAAGTAATATATTGTAACTGTGATGACCCTTTTGAAAGCAATTTCTTTCGGTATTTTGTTCTAAATTTCAACAAACTTGGTTTAAAGCAACTCATCACAACCAGCTATAAGCCGTCTCCTGTTGCAAATACTCAAATAGGTTTGTTTGGTGATGACATCACCCTCGAACCAGTAAAAGGCCGCCCTAAAGTTACTGCAAACAAATTTATCATCAACGAAGTTCGTGATACGGATGGCGATGGCGAATTCAATATGAAGGATGTAGCCAAACAACTCAAAGAAAATAAAAACAATGAGTGGAGTCCTATGGATAGCGACGGGGACTTCAGAAGTGACGAGTGTACTGAATTACTGAAGCAATCTGACATTGTGGTCACAAACCCACCGTTTAGTCTCTTCCGCGAATACACCAAACAACTTTTTGATTATCAAAAGAAATTTTTGATAATAGGAAATATCAACTGCCTTACATATAAAGAAATTCTTCCAAAAATTAAGGAGAATAAGGTCTGGCTTGGTAACGGCATGGGTAGATGGATTTCAGGATTTATTGTTCCTGAATCATATGAATTATATGGCTCAGAAGCACGTATTGATGAAAGCGGAAATAGAATAGTATCAACCAATAACTGCCTATGGCTAACAAATCTTGACCACGGACGCCGTCACGAACCACTACCGCTAATGACGATGTCAGATAATTTAAAGTTTAGCAAACATAAAGAAATTAAAGGTAAACAATCGTACGATAAATACGACAATTACAATGCAATAGAAATACCTTTTACCGATGCAATACCAAGTGATTATCCAGGAGTAATGGGCGTACCAATTACATTTCTTGATAAATATAATCCTGATCAATTTGAGATTGTAGGATCATTAATTACCAATAACCCTGAAAATTATTCATTTGGTGTACCATTTATTAATGGGAAAAAAGTCTATGCCCGAGTCTTAATAAAACACAGAAAATAATATGAAAACGACACTAAGAATAGATATTACAATAAAAGACATATGCGACGGTTTCGTCTACAACGAACTAGAAGGAAAAGGGCTGTTTGGTCTGTCGGGCAAACTAACTATTCAACCAGAATACCAGCGTAATTATATTTACGCTGACGGAAAGCGTGACGTAGCTGTCATTGAATCAATATTGAAAGGCTACCCAATCGGACTCATATATTTCAATAAAATTTCTGATGAAAACCTTGAAATCCTCGACGGTCAACAGCGAATCACAAGTATAGGTCGTTTTGTGACAGGTAAATTTGCAATAAAAGATGCCAACGGGATGGAGCAATACTTTGGCGGCATCGCAAAAGATAAGCAGGATAAAATCCTTAAAACAAAATTGCTTATATACGAATGTGAAGGCACAGAAAGCGAGATAAAGGAATGGTTTAGGACTATCAACATTGCTGGTGTCCCCCTTTCAAATCAAGAATTGCTCAATGCAATCTATTCAGGACCATTTGTGACTCTTGCAAAAGAAGAATTCAGCAACAGTCAAAACTCTCATGTCCAAAAATGGAGTGCTTATATTTCGGGAAGCGTCAATAGACAAGATTTTCTTGAACGAGCATTAGACTGGGTAAGCAAGGGCGACATCGACAACTATATGAGTCGTCATCGTACAGAGACGAAAATCACTGAATTAAAGAACTATTTTAATAGCGTCATTGATTGGGTTTCAAGCGTATTTATTGACGTAGAAAATGAAATGCGCGGTTTGGAATGGGGTCGCTTATATGAGACGTACCATAAAAAAGCGTATGATCCAAAGAAAGTATCTGCAGAAGTTCATAAACTTTACGCAGACCCGTATGTAAAGAATCGTAAAGGGATTTTCGAGTTCATTCTTGGCGGAATGGAAGACACAAAGTTAATTGATGTCCGCGTCTTTGATGAGGCAACAAAAAAATCTGTTTACGCAAAGCAAACAGAAGCTGCCAAAGAAAAAGGTGTTTCAAACTGCTCTCACTGTGCTATTGGTCACGATGCTAATAAAGAGAAAATCTGGAGTCTAGCTGATATGGATGCAGACCACGTAGCCGCATGGAGTAAGGGCGGAGCAACAGATGTAAAGAATTGTCAGATGCTCTGCAAGACTCACAATCGCGCTAAGGGTAATCGGTAAACTTATGAATGAAATTATCTGTCCCCATTGTGGAAAGGCATTCAAAATTGATGAAGCAGGATATGCCGATATTTTAAAACAAGTTCGTAATCAAGAATTTGATAAGGAGTTACATGATCGACTAGCCACTGCTGAAAAGGAGAAAGAAAGCGCGGTCTTGTTAGCCGAAGAAAAAACAAAAAGTCTTTTGCAAGCTGATATAGCGAAGAAAGATTCAGAGTTACTAGAGCTACGTTCCCAAAACCAAAATCTACTAACTAAACTAACAGCTGAAAAAGATGCGGAGATAGCAAAACTTACTTCTAAACTGCAAGTAATTGAAGCTGAAAAAGAAAGTGATATAAAGCTTGCAAAAGAGACAACTAAAAATGAATTGTCAGCGGAGGTTGCCAAAAAGAACTCGGAGCTGATTGAACTTAAGGCTCAACGTGACTCTGCACTAAATCAGCTCAAAGCCGAAAAGGACGCTGAGATTGCCAAACTCCAAGCAAAAATTGAATCCTCTGAAAAAGAAAGCGAATTAGCGTTGCAAAAAGCCGTGAATCAACTTGAAAAAGAGCGTGATGCACTGGCTAATAAGCTGGAAAACAAAGACAGTGAAGCAAAGATTCTCGAGTCTTCCCTAAAAGAAAAGTACGAGTCAGAACTCAAAACAAAAGATGAGATGATTGCTTACTATAAAGACATGAAGGCAAAGCTCAGTACAAAAATGGTTGGAGAGACCCTTGAACAGCATTGCGAAATTGAATTTAACAAATTGCGAGCAACTGCATTTCAAAGTGCTTACTTTGAAAAAGATAACGACTCGAGCGATGGTACTAAGGGCGATTATATCTACAGAGAAGTAGACGAGAACGGGAGTGATATCATTTCAATCATGTTTGAGATGAAAAATGAAGGTGACGAAACTGTAACAAAACATAGAAATGAAGATTTTCTTGCAAAACTAGATGCTGATAGAACTAAGAAGAAGTGTGAATATGCGGTACTAGTTAGTCTCCTCGAGTCCAATAACGAGCTGTACAATTCAGGCATAGTTGATATATCTCACAAGTACCCAAAGATGTATGTGATACGGCCACAGTTTTTCATTCCAATGATTACCCTGCTACGTAACGCAGCCATGAATTCACTCAAATATAAGGCCGAGCTTGCAATTGTTAGAGCGCAAAATGTTGACATCACACACTTCGAGGAAAACATGGAGGATTTTAAGCGTGCTTTTGGAAAGAATTACGAACTCTGGGGTCGAAAATTTGGCGAAGCTATTGAAGGTATCGATAAAACCATTTCTCAACTAGAGAAAACAAAAGCTGCACTACTGTCTTCAGAGAACAATCTTCGACTTGCTAATGATAAAGCTCAAGATCTTACGATTAAAAAGTTAACCCGAGGTAATCCAACAATGAAGGCAAAATTTGAAGATTTATCAAACTCTAACAATACAAAAAGCGAATGAAATTATATGAAAATCACTGAAATTTCTATTGAAAATTACAAAGGTTTTAGAGGACAGCACAATTATGTTCTCAATGGTAATTTGGTATTTCTGGTTGGAGAAAACAACACTGGTAAGTCCACTTTTATGGAAGCTATTGACTTTCTCGTCTCTGGTCTAGATAAACGTTCAATTGGTGACGTACTTAACAAAAACGCAGACAGTGACTCAGTTTTATCTGTTACCGCGACTCTTTCAGGTAATTTGCGGGATTTAATAACAAATTTTTCAGAAGATAAATATTTACCTTATGTTTATGAGGTTGATGGTGTAGAGACACTAAAACTACAGCGTTCATCTGAAGAAAGAAGAATTAGCCAAAATGGTAAAGATGTATCATTAGATGTAAGTAAATTGACTGTTTGGAACAATGAGGCTAATCAATATGAAAATCCAGCTGGTTTCGACAAGGCGTTTAAGTCATTTTTTGACCCTCAATTTATATGGTCTGATGTAAACCCTGAAGATGTAACAGACTTCGGTTCAACAAAAATCTGCGGACGATTATTTAAGGAAATATTTTCAACATTTCAACAACAGACCGAATGGGGTGCATTTAAACAACAACATCAAGCAGTGTTCGGATCACTTAAAACACAAGCAGAAACACTCACTAATGAAGTTGCAGACATTTTCAGAAGCCAATACGGTGATGCTCGAATCTCTTTTGACTTTCCAATGCCAGATCCATCTAATTACTTGAAATCTGCCGGTATAGTTGTGGATGATGGTGTGTCAACATCACTTTTTGATAAAGGTAGTGGAATGCAACGAGGTCTTGCTCTCGCCTTTATGCAATTATATGCAAAAAGGAACGCTGCACATCCTAGTAACCCTGAACTGATAAAACCGCTTTGCTTTTTCATAGATGAACCAGAAGTATCACTACATCCAAAAGCACAATACAAACTACTTGAAGCTCTTGTGACAATTTCTGAAACGCAACAAGTTTTCATCACAACCCACTCCCCGTTAGTCTTGAAAAAGTTTAATTCCTCAAACCATAACTTGTTAGTTTTTACTAAAAACACTGCGGGCGAAATCGCAGTAACATCAGCATCTCAGCTTAATCTTTTTGGAGCAAGCAGTCCTACTTGGGGAGAAGTGATGTATAGAGCTTTCGATTTTCCGACAATTGAATTGCATAACGAGTTATTTGCAAAACTTCAAGGCCAAGATTCTCAACCTCAATTAGAAACTAGATTTATAGCAAGAGGACACATACAATCTCAGAACGCAACCCACAGTGGAAACGGAACGCCAATACGAGAAACTCTAATGACTTATATACGCAATCGATTCCATCACCCTGAGAACACAAGTAGAAACGACCCAAGCGATACAGAATTACGACAATCAATCAATAACATGATAGACATGGTTCAAAACCCATAATTAGCAAAAATTTCGCTTAAACTATGGTAACAGCTTAAGCGAACACCCGCCTACACCGAGCAGGCGGCGCGAGCGGATGCGAGCGTGCCTATGCGAGGTGCTGGCGGGTTTGTGAGCGTAGGTTGATAGTACCCACCCACTCAAACGCGCGAAGCGCCTCGGGCGCCACAAGACCGTAAAAAAGCGAAATGAAAAGCTCTCAAGTAGATGGAGATTTGAATGAAGCTTTTTGAAAGGTCTA
>CAZHJF010000034.1:3074-5758 GCA_964532885.1 uncultured Candidatus Saccharibacteria bacterium | reverse complement strand
GATTCTTCACCTGCTTTAACCATGGATACAAATATATTAGAAAAAATATTTGGTCGATCAGCCATGGCTTTGGACAGGGTTTCGCCTTTGCTTATTTCTGCCACCAAATCTGACAACAAAGCCGTATATTTTTTATTTTTTGACTGTTTGCCCAAAATAGAAAGCGCCCTAGAAACCGGCAACCCCGCATCACTCATGACCGCTAAATTTTTGGCAAAAGAGATGAGTTCTTCTGTTTTTATCCCACTTGAAAGTCTAAAATTGAAATTAAATTTTGATTTCGTTACTTCTTGTACCGAAATAAGAGTGCTACCCTCTTTGTGTAGAGATGAGTAGAGTGCCGCTTTGTCTTCAAACTCCTTAGTAACTTCAGCTTCTCCACCTTGAGAATTTGTAACTTTGTATTTATATAGAGGCATATTGATTGATTAAATAACACTACTCAGATACCACTCGGAGCACTTCCTCAATGGTGGTTAAGCCTTGAGCTGCTTTGAACAAACCATCTTCAAGCATAGTAAGTGTGCCTTCGCGTTTGGCTTGCAACTCAATATCTTCGGTTGTGCCACCTTTGATAATAACATCGCGAATCGCACTCGAGATGTTTAGCACCTCATAAATACCAATGCGACCTTTGAAACCTTCTTCACCAACATCTTTTTGTGGTCGGAAGAATTCTATATCTTTCCAATCATCATTTTTACCGATAATTTTTTCTTCTCTCAAAGATTTAAGCACAATGTCCATATTGATCACTTTTGAAATTGATTCAATTTCGGGTTTAGTCAATTTATAAGATTCTTTTTTATCAGAAAGTTTCCGGACTAACCTTTGACCAATAATCGCGTCCAGAGTCGAGACGAGCAAAAATGGCTCCACCTTCATATCGATAAGTCTAGGCACAGCACCAGCCGCTGAGTTGGTGTGCAGAGTTGAGAGCACCAAATGTCCAGTCAGAGCCGCATTGATAGCAAGAGAGGCTGTTTCGTTGTCGCGAATTTCACCAACCATGATTATATCTGGGTCCTGTCGCACTAAAGTGCGCAGACCAGCTGAAAAAGTGAGACCTATCTCAGGTTTAACTTGAGTTTGATTGATCCTCTTCATTTGGTATTCAATCGGATCTTCAACTGTTGAAATATTTACATCGGGTGTGTTCAAAATATCCAACATGGTGTACAGAGTGGTTGATTTACCGCTACCGGTAGGACCAGTAGTGAGCACCATACCAGTCGTGTGTTGCAAAGCTTTATGCAAAATCTCAAGTCCAGCACCATGAAAACCAAGAGACTCCAGAGTAAAGCCAGAAACCGACTCGCGCAAAAGACGCATGACGGTTTTTTCACCATAATAAACTGGTAGAGTTGAGACACGGAAGGAAACCTTTTCACCGTTCATATCAATTTTGAATCGACCATCTTGAGGTAATCTCTTTTCATCCAAACGCAGACTTGAAAGCACTTTGATACGCGCAGTAAGAGAGGCACCGATGTGTTTGGGCAAAACCATCGCGTCGTGCAGTAGACCATCAATCCTATATCGCACCAATATTTGATCTTCCAAAGGCTCAATATGAATGTCTGATGAGTTTTGGATGATAGCGTGTTTGAGTAAGGTGTCGACAATCCTGACCACCGGCAACTCTTCGGCAAGCTTTTTTAGATCACCTTCTGATACCTCCTCCTCACCGGGCAACTTTTCTGATATCGCCTTCAGTTCTTCTGATTCACTTTTGATAATATCGCCGAATTCATCCTTAAGATTTTTTTGATATTGAATCAAGGCGTGACGCATACTCTCAGCGTCAGTAAGTCGGGGCAAAATCTTGAGTCCAACCTTTTTTTTGATCGAGTTGAGCGCCTGCAAATCATCGGTATCAAGCATGGCAACCTCGAGTGAATCATTCTTTTTCTCAAAAGCCACAACATTGTGTTTACGAGCCACCGGCTCTGGGATCAAGCCCAAAATGTCTCTATTCAAAGTTTGACCTTTCAAATTAACAAAAGGAATGCCCAAGATATAAGCCTGCATGCGTCGCAAATCATCATCAGAAAATTTACCTTTTGATATCAAAAGCTCTGAGAGAGATTTCTTTTTGGTTTTGGCTTCCTGCATCGCTTCTTCAATCTCTGTTTTAGAAGCAAGACCGGAATCAATTATAAAATCTTTAATTTGTGAATCTTCAACGTGCATCTTTATTAAGTCGTTAGATATTAGTTGTTAGCCATTATAAAAAAATACTAAATATTATTTCTACGAATTAGATTAATTATAGCAAACAAAATTAAAAAATTATAAAGAGTTGTTCCTTATTCTAGAATTACCGAGCAAATCTACTAGTTACACATTCATCAGGTCGTGTGTTTTCTCTCGACACATTTTTTAAAAGATCGAATCTCCCCCTTTCGCCCTGACTTGACATCACTTTTACTTTGTTTGACAGAAGATTGGAAAAGGTGTATAATATTTGGTAGATAAGCCCTAAATTAGTATCTGGAATAAGGAGATGCCATGAAAGCGACAGTATTGTCGATGCAGTATGATTTCGGCGGGTTTGAGCCGGGCACACCTCGCTGTCGCAAGATCGCTTCGCTCATGAATGTTGAGGTTCAGGTCGACAAGAAACGAGAGTTTGCTCGCGTTGACCGCTTCTTCAAGGAGCGGCTGGGGTTGTTAACCCAGAC
>CAZHJF010000034.1:0-3064 GCA_964532885.1 uncultured Candidatus Saccharibacteria bacterium | reverse complement strand
GCAGATTTTCGGGACAATGCCCCAAGAGGTGGAGCTTGAGATCGTGAAAACAGTCGCAAAGAACAAGCACATCTACGGCGTTGCCCAAGTCGATCTTGAACAATGGCTCACCCGCATCGAAAAGGGTTGAGACCCCACAAAAAATCTCAGTCTCGCTACGCGAGCACCCGATCTTCGGATCGGGCTTCCACCAAAGTATTTGAAGAGGAAATGCTTTGGCGGGAGTGATCCTGTGTTCTTTAAAAAACAGACGCATGTTGTTTGGCCGTGATCTCCGGTGGTGGCATAGCTCAACACAAGGAGATTTCAATGCGAAATGAAATTCGTCTGTCGATTGGGGTTGCCGACTATGAAGGCTCGGTAGCAAGTTATCTGATAGTGGTTGATCTTGAGAAAAACACGATAACAAAAGAAGAATGTGTCAGCCACCAAGGATTGACTGTGCCTAATTTAAAACTGGAGACAATGGCTGTGGAGATGACTGGGGATTTTTTGAATGAGAAGTTGAAGTTTGACCCCGAGGAATTTTCTACGTACATATTCGGCTAAAGAAGACTTGCCAATTGCCCGCGTGAAATATCGCGGGCTTTTTCTTGCAATTTATTTATGTTCATGTATGATAATATCATATTAAAGTATAATACATTATTATGACTACCATATCTGTACCCGTGAGCGCCGCCCAAGAGGAGTTCATAAATTCTTTTGTCAAAAGAGGCTTGGCCCCCAACAAAGCGGTGGCTATTCGCCGTGCGATTGACCTCTTGGCCGAAGAAGAAGCTATTGGCTCAGTCCTCAAAGCCGAGCAAGAATTGTTGGAAGGTAAAGTCTTCTATGGAGATTTGAAGAAAATTGCCAAAAAATTCAAAGATTAATTCAATTCAATGATTAAAGTTGGCTACACATTAAACTTCATAAAGATTTTTAAAAAACTGGACGCTGATTTACAAAACGAAATACTGGAAAAAGTAGATTTATTCAAAAACCGAGGAAATCACAAACTCTTAAAAGTCCATAAATTGAAAGGTCGCTTGGAAGGCAGGTATAGTTTTTCTGTAAATTATAAATTTCGCATTGTTTTTTATTACAAAAACAAAAGCGAAGCAGTTTTTCTAGCCTGTGGCGACCACGATATTTACAAATAGAATATTTTTCGTTATTACGATCTCCTGCCCGAGCTCATGAGATATTTGCGAGGATTTTCGTCGAGATCGAGGAAATCGTCTGAGGCTTCTATGAGTCTCGCTGAAGTAGATTTACCAAAAGAGACGACTTCAACCTGACAACCTTCTGATTTTAGATATTCAACCAATGGCACAAAGTCCCCGTCACCTGCCACTATCACCGCCACGTCAAGCTTTGGTGCAAATTTGATCGCGTCGACCGCGATACCCACATCCCAGTCCCCCTTTTTTGCCCCACCAGCAAAAACCTGCAAATCTTTTGTCTTAGTTTCAATACCCAATCTTTCCAAAGCCTCAAAAAAACCTTTCTCTTCACCTCCTTCTGTCGCGACCACATAAGCAATAGCCCGAATGAGCAACCTGTCTGCCAATGCATCTTTCAAGACGTTGGCAAAATTGACCCTCGCTTTATAAATATTTTTAGCGCTGTGATATAGATTTTGAGTATCAATAAAAATACCAACGCGCTGTTCCTGATGTTTAATTACAGCCACAATATTAAAATAAAATAATAAAAAGACCTCTAAATATTATAACCCAAATCTAGTCAAAAAACCCAAACAATAAAAAATACGGAGGCTACTTCTTGAGACCGAGCTTCTTGATAAGAGCGGCATAGTGTTTTGGACTCTTCTTTTCCAAATACTTCATATGAGACTTTCTGTCTGCCACAAGACCCAAAAGACCGCGCCTTGAGTGCTTGTCTTTTTTGTTTTTCTTTAGGTGTTGAGTTAGATCATCAATTCTCTTTGTCAAAATTGCGATCTGGACCTCAGAGCTACCGGTATCATTTTCATGTACCTTAACCTCTTTTATAATTTTTTGTTTCTTGTTTTTAGTAAGCATTTTATAGTTTTTTGACTAACGTATATTGAAAAATAAATATTCTCGTGGTCATTTGAGATAATATCACAATCCGCTACTTTTTGCAATATGTAACTAAAATTGATCACCTGTTAGAATAAAAGCAATGTCGCACAATCTTTCAGAATTAAAACGTCGCTTCCTCGAATATATAGAGATCGAAAAAGGTCGATCTCTAAAAACCGTTGAAAACTATGCCCATTATCTCGATGTCTTTCTGGAACAAACCAAATTATCTGACCCCAAAGACCTAAATGATGACGTAGTAAGAGAGTTTAGGCTCTGGCTCAATAGGCAAACTAACAGAAAAATTGGCAAATCAGCTGGTACCATCTCCAAAAAGACCCAAAATTATTACCTGATTGCCATCAGATCGTTTTTGAAGTATTTGGCGAGACAAGGAGTAGAAAGTATGGCAGCGGAGCGCATTGAGCTTGCTAAGGTGAGTGAGCGTTCACTCGACCTAATCACCGACGCTGAGCTTGATCGACTGCTCAAAGCGCCAGAGGGCGAGGGTTTAAAAAGTTTGCGCGATCGAGCCATTTTAGAACTACTCTTCTCAACCGGACTCCGAGTCTCTGAGCTCTGCGCTTTGGATAGAGATATTGATTTAAAAAATGAAGAACATTCTATTCGGGGCAAAGGCGGCAAAGTTAGAGTTGTTTTTATTTCAGAAAAAGCAAAAACAACACTCCAACAATATCTGGAAAAAAGAAAAGATATGGACGACGCCATGTTTATCCAATTATCAAACAACGCCAATCCGAGTGAAAAAGGCAGGGACCTGCGGATCGACAAACGCTCAGTCGCAAGAATAGTCAAACAATACGCCATCAAAGCCGGCATTTCCAAAAAAGTTACTCCGCACGTTATCCGTCATTGCTTCGCTACCGACCTTTTAGGGAACGGCGCCGACCTGCGTAGTGTGCAAGCCCTCCTCGGCCATGCCAACATCGGCACAACCCAAATCTACACCCACGTGACCGACCGCCACCTCCGCGACATCCACAAAAAAT
>CAZHJF010000033.1:0-6203 GCA_964532885.1 uncultured Candidatus Saccharibacteria bacterium | reverse complement strand
GAATTATCAAAAAAGCAAGACCAAAAAGCCGAAAGAGTTGTGGCCGACCATATGAGAAGCTCTGTATTTTTGATTGCTGACGGAGTATCTCCCTCCAATACCGATCGAGGCTATGTTTTGAGAAGACTCCTACGAAGAGCTATTCGATATTCCGACTTACTTGAAATAGAACGGAGTGGTCTCCAACATATGGTTCAAGTCATAATCAGCCAATACGGTCCAGTATATGAAAATCTTTTTAGCAATAAATCTAAAATAGAGAATGAAGTTGCGACCGAAGAAGAAAAGTTTAGGAAGACGCTGGAAAAGGGTTTGAAGGAATTTGAAAAGGGCACCGATCCATTTGTACTCTTCACTTCCTATGGCTTTCCTTTTGAGCTCACACTCGAATTGGCCAAAGAAAAGGGTATAAAAATTGACGAAGCTAAATTCAAAAAAGATCTTGGGGCACACCAAGAGTTGAGCCGCGCTGGGAGTGAACAAAAATTCAAAGGCGGGCTGGGGGACACAAGTGAGATGAGTCTCAAGTATCACACCGCCACGCACTTGCTACACAAGGCGCTCCGTGAAGTCCTCGGCGAACACGTCGAGCAGAAGGGGAGCAACATCACGCCCGAGAGATTGCGCTTCGACTTTTCGCATCCCCAAAAAATGACTGACGAGGAAAAGCAGAAGGTCGAGCAGATAGTGAACGAGAAAATAAAAGAGGATTTGCCAGTCAAAAATATTATCTTACCCAAAGCCGAAGCGGAGAAAATCGGCGCCATGCACCTCTTTGGCGAAAAGTACGGCGACCAGGTGAGTGTCTATTATATTGGTGAATCACTCGAAACCGCCTACTCCAAAGAATTTTGTGGCGGACCACATGTCGAGCTAACCGGCGACTTAGGCACCTTCAAAATTTCAAAAGAAGAAGCGGTCGCTCAAGGTGTCAGGCGTATCAAAGCAGTTTTAGAATAAATAATCTCCTCGCTGCCTCCTCTTTACATCAAGAATAATCCCTCCTAACCTCCCTTTATTTAGAAATAATCCCCCTTAGTCCCCCTTTACCTTAAAGGGGGAAACGCGCAACGAGTTGTTAAATCAGTGAGTAATAAATGTGAGTCACTCCCTCTTTAGTGTAAAGAGGGAGCAGGAGGGAGATTAGAAAAAGAAAGGAATAAGGGAGATTAGACTATTTTTCCACACAATATTTCATTTGCAATCAAAAAAGTTGTATAATTGATTTATGCCAAGAGTTCAATTTAGCGATGTCGTGCCTCCAGAAAAAAGGAGCATTCGCAATATCCCTATATCAACATCTCGCAAAAACAGACCTCCGCTTTTGCGCGTACCCGAAAACCGCCAAAACGGTCAAAATATAAATATCAACAAAGCTACTGAAAACGCCCCACTTGAAAACCTATCTGAAATAGGTGGAGGCGAAACAATTGAGAAAACAGATGCTTTTGCCCCCAAAGACGATTACTTTTTTTACGACAAGAAGCCACCTGGTAAGACCTCAAACCGTAACAGACTGATTTTTGGTAGCGCTATTTTTGTAGTTGTTATTGGTTTTATCATAACAATGATGACCGTTTTCTCCTCGGCAAAGGTTGAGGTCACACCCAAGAGACAACCTTTACCAATCTCGACCTCAATTCAAGCAACCACAGAGATCGCAACCTCATCAGTCAGATACGAAACAATAAAACTATCTAAAACTAAAAGTTTAGTAGTGGATGCAAAAGGCGAAGAAATGGTAGAGAGACGTGCTCAAGGCAAGATAACCATCTACAACAATTTTTCTACCGAACCTCAACGTTTGATCACCAGAACAAGATTTGAATCCGAATCTGGTCTAATCTATCGCATACCCGAATCAATTATCGTGCCTGGACAAACCAAGTCTGCAAACGGCGCTCTTGTCCCTGGATCCATCGAGGTCACAGTTGTCGCTGATGAACCTGGTGATAAATATAATGTAGAAAAGGCAAACTTTACCATTCCCGGTTTCAAAAATGATCCTAAACGCTATGCTGGATTTACGGCCAAAACCTCTCTGATTGAAGGTGGTTTTATTGGCAAGATCCGCACAATTGACACAATCCAAAAAACTACAGCCCTTTTAAAAATCGAAACAGAATTAACTGAAGAATTAAAAAAGGAAGTTCTCGCCCAAATTCCAAATGAACTTATTGCCCTCACAGGTAGCATGGTCTTCAATTTCAAAGAGCTACCCCAGCAAGATAGCGATTCTACAGCCACTCTAAGCAAAGAAGGGACTGTTTATGTGTTCGCCATAAACAAGGAGAGTCTTTCTTCAAAACTTATCGCAACTGAAGTTTCAAAAATCAAAGAGTGGGAAAATATACCTGCAGTTATAAAAAACTTAGATGGCTTACGTATTGAAACTAGTTTGAAGCTGGATGATTTGGCTTCAACAAAACCACTTTCGTTGAAACTCACAGGCGCCGCTTTGATTGAGGCTCTTTTGGACCTAGATCTGTTATCATCTAAACTGGCCGGCATTTCAAGAGATTCTATTTCTGAGGTAGCCACAAACCAGCCCGGAATCCTCGGTATAAAGGCTACGATCCGTCCAATGTGGAAGAGATCTTTCCCGAGCAGTCAATCTAAAATATATATTCAGATTAAAGAATAGAATTGACTTTGAGAACAACTTGCATGCATAAAACATTTATGATATTCTTCCTATCCGTGAGTTATAATGTTGTTTACATAGATTAAATGACCGGAAAAGATAGGAAGGAAACTGTAATAGGGACCGTCACAGAGGCTCTTCCAAACGCGTTCTTTCGCGTTGCCCTAAATGAGGGGGGAGATGTTGTCTTGGCTTATCTTTCTGGAAAAATGCGCCTAAATAGGATAAAAGTATTGATCGGGGATAGCGTTGAACTATTTTTAGATCCCTATGGAGGCAAAGGGCGCATCACACGCAGATTAGATAGCAGGAAAAATCAACCACAAGAATGAAAGTCAAAGCTTCTGTAAAAAAAATGTGTCCGAAGTGTCAACTCGTCAGACGTGGCGGTGTGTTGTTTGTGGTTTGCAAGTCAAACCCAAAACACAAGCAAAGACAAGGCTAATTTCAATAAATATAAATATAAAAAAACAATGCGTATTTTAGGTATTACAATTCCAGACGAAAAGCGACTTGAGATCGGACTAACTATCCTATATGGTATTAGTCGCCCTAGAGCTCAAGAGATTCTCACAAAGGCCAAAATCGATTGGGGAATCAAGGCTAAAGACTTAAACACCGATCAAGAAAATACGATCCGCAAAATTATTGAAGGATTTAAAGTCGAAGGCGACCTAAAGCGCGAAGTGGCTTCAAACATAAAACGCCTCAAAGATATCAAAGCTTATAGAGGTGTGCGACACGCTCGTGGACTACCATCAAAGGGTCAGCGTACAAAGACCAACTCTCGCACCCGCCGAGGTAACGTGCGCAAGACAGCTGGTACCGGACGTCGTGCGGTTGAAAAGAAATAGCATGATATGAAATAATACGAAACAAGCAAAAATCTACGAAAATTTAAATAAATAAAATGGGAAAGAAAAGAATTGTAAAAACTGAAGGTGAAACAAGTGAGCAAGTCAAAGTTGCTCCTGCTTCTTCCAAGAGACATGTCGAAACCGGCAGGCTTTGTGTTGAATCTACATACAACAACACCAAACTCGTTCTAACAGACAAGAACGGCAATGTTTTGAAGACTTCATCTAGCGGCACTTTGGGCTTCAAGGGAGCCAAAAAAGGCACCCCGTTTGCAGCCGCCAAGGTTGGCGAAACTTTGGGTACTCTCGCTCACGCTATGGGCATGCGCGAAGTTGCGATAACCGTGAAGGGTGTTGGCTCAGGCCGAGAATCAAGTATTAGAGGCTTTATCTCAAAAGGGATAAACATCAATTCAATAAAAGACATCACACCGATTCCTTTCAACGGCCCTAAACCTAAAAAGCCTCGTCGTGTATAAAAATATATTAAATAGATATTAATTATGAAAATAGGACCAAAATACAAAATAGCCAGAAGACTCGGAGCACCAGTGTTTGAAAAAACGCAGACGCAAAAGTTTGCTCAAAACGCTGAGCGCAAAAGCAAATCAATGCGCCCAAAGTCAAATTTTGGTCTGCAGATGAACGAGAAACAAAAAGCTCGCATGTTTTATTGCGTGACCGAAAAACAATTTGCCAAATATGTAAGCAATGCGCTTTCAAAAAAAGATGGCAGTCCGACTGTAAAGCTTTTTGCTCTTCTTGAAACCCGACTAGACAATGTGCTTTGGCGATCTGGTTTTTGTCGAACCCACTTGGCGGCGAGACAAGCGGCGGCTCATGGACATTTTTTGGTGGGTGGCAAGCGTTCTTACGTGCCTTCTATGTCTCTCAAAGTTGGTGATAAAATCACCCTAAGAGAAGGTAGCAAAAATGCGAAGCTTTGGCAGGACAAAGGAGAGGAAGCGATCTCTACGCAAGCCCCAGAATGGCTCACTGTCGATTCGAAAAAGATGGAAATTACAATTAAAAGCATTCCCACAAACATAGGAAATGAGGCGTTGTTTGATTTGGGTCAGGTACTCGAATTTTACCAAAGATAACAATAGGTCTTGTGTTTATTACTCTTTTGATTTATAATTTTGTAGCAAATTTCAATATTTAATTTATTTATAAAAACATCACTATGACAGAAATTTTTGATAAATCAATCGTATTGCCATCCAAACCACGAATCGTGGTTGAAGAGGGCAACAAAGGCGTGTACGAAATAGACGGGTTTTATCCTGGTTATGGCTTTACCATAGGCAACAGCCTTCGTCGTATCATACTTTCCTCGATTCCTGGCGCCGCAGTTACTTCATTCAAAATCAATGGTATTGATCATGAGTTTACATCAATAAACGGCATACACGAAGATGTTGTTTTGATCATGCTCAACGTCAAAAGACTCCGACTAAAACTTCAAGGCAATGAACCTCAGGTTATAAAACTCAAAGGTAAAGGTGTAAAGACTCTCACCGCCGCGGATATTGAGGCTCCAACTCAAGTTGAGATCATGAACCCCGAACTCACAATCGCAACCCTAACAAGCAAAGACGCTGAGCTAGATATGGAGCTCACAGTAGAAAAAGGTCTCGGTCTCGTTCCTAGAGACACTTTGAGCAAAAACAAGGTTGATATCGGCACAATCAATGTCGACGCAAGCTTTACACCAATCCGCCGTGCAAGCTACGAAGTAGAAAACATGCGTGTCGGCGATAGAACTGATTTTAACCGACTAAGAATCCTAATCGAGACAGATGGTAGCATCTCGCCGAAGGACGCTTTGGAACAATCAGTGAACACTATGATTGAACAGTTAAAAGCGATCACTGGTTTTGAAGAAGGAGTCTTGGAGTCTGGCACTACCGAAACAGATGATTCTGAAAGCATGTCTGAAAACAGAGACATTGAATCTTCTGGTAAGCTTGACCCAGAATTTCTAAAAACACGAATTGAATCTCTAAATCTTTCTGCAAGAACCCTAAACGCACTCTCTGGTGCTAACATCAGAACCGTTGGCGGACTTGCAAGAAAGAGAGAGAAGGATATATTGGAAGTCGAAGGCCTCGGCGCCAAGGGCGTAGCCGAGATCAAGCGTGTACTTGGCAGTCATGGTATAACCCTGAAATAGATATTAGATTTTAGAAAATAGATCAGAGACTAACATCTAAAATCACAAACTAGACAATGAGACATCACAATCAAAACAGAAAATTCGGTCGGGTTACAAAGGTCAGAAAGGCTTTGCTTAATTCGCTTGCACGTTCTTTGGTTATTCACAACAAGATAGAGACAACCGAACCGAAAGCTAAGGAAATAAGACCCTTTGTTGAAAAACTTTTGACCAAAGCCAAGCTTGGTACCGTAGCCGCAAGAAGAGATCTTTCGACAAAAATCGGTCCAAAAGCCGGCAAACTTTTGGTAGATGTGATCGCCAAAAAGTTTGAAAAAGTGAGTGGAGGATACACCCGAATTATCAAAAACGGTCGCCGACTTTCTGATGGCAGCAAGATGGCTATAATCGAATTTGTCAAATAACATGGAATACACTATAGAAGCACAGGGCCAAAAATTGGGCAGAGTAGCGAGTGAAGCTGCAAGCATACTTATTGGTAAAAATCGCACAGATTTTGCTCGAAATATTGCCCCAAACGTAA
>CAZHJF010000032.1:0-6264 GCA_964532885.1 uncultured Candidatus Saccharibacteria bacterium | reverse complement strand
ATCATACTCCGCAGGTTGAACGTAGGTTCCATTCCAATACAAGTCTCCATCGTTGGTATTGTAAAGTCGGTAAGTAGTGTTGGTTGGAGCAGTGTTGGTAGCAAGATAAAGTGCGCCATCCAAAGTCAGAGCTTCATACTGAGTCGTAGTGCCGACTGCAAGCCACTCAGTAACAGTGAGGTCAGCCATCGTACTTGAGCCAGTGAAGCTCGCCGAGCCAGAAACCGAAAGAGTGGTAAGCCCAGCCGAACCAGTAAAAGACGAGTTGCCACTGATTGTGACATCAGAAAGACTAGTGATCGGCTGACTCAGAGCATTGACGATACTGTCGTTTTGGTTGGTAATGAAATACCTCGTAACACTAGGCGTAGTTGGATTGGTCAGAAAATAATTTTTGAGTTCGGCAATCTTCATGTCGACATAACTTCTATCCAAAGTCTCTACTATAACTGTTTTAGAAACAATAGTCTGTCTACCTTTCTCACCACCGCTTGTCACCTTCCCATTTGGGCTTTGAATAAATTTCAGCTCATCCATTTTTGCAATCGAACTTTCTCTAATCCAAGGCATAGCGATCTTCCTTGCAATATCCGTAAACCACCCAGAAAAATTCCTCCAACCCAAGAAAACAGAACCTGTAAACACCGAGCTGTCATCAAACAAAACACTATCCGCAAAATTATTGTTATTCAAATCAAATCGACCAACTACCGACCCCCCATACAAGTCCCAAACATTTTCAATTTCTTGTTTGAGACTAGTTGGGCCCAATTCCTTCGCCTTTTCAAAATCAATTTTATTTACACTTGTAAAACTCCAAAAGACCAAAACCAACATCGACAATACTGAAGTAAATAAAGCAAGCTTATCTATTAAAGATTTAGGAGTCTTTTTGGCAAGACTTGTTTTTAGTGCCTCTAACGTCTCATAATGCCAGCGATTGACATCAAATTTTTTTACAGGATTTACAAAAAGAGGCGCCTCATCTTTTATATAAATGACCTTCTCTAGATCAATCTCGGCTTTCCGAGATTGATCAGTATCAAGACCCATCACAAAATATTGATTTTTCTCGATAGGTTCAATCAGGCCTGCGATTTCTGTTTTATCCTGATCATCAATATTTTTTTGAATCTGAACACCAGAAGATTTGTTCTCCCTATTCTTTTTTAAAACTTTTATAGAATTTAAATTTCTATGATTCAAAACTTCCTCCCTATCAACATACCAACTTCGACCAACAAGAGTGCCTGAGATTTTTTTACTACGAATAAGCTGTCCAACATAGCCACTCGAGTAGCCCGAGATCTCGGCAGCTCGTTTTGCCGAGATGTACTTTTTATCGTTCAAAAAAATCGACTTATCCATTACTTATATTATAAATTGTAAGAGCACGTTAACCTATAAAATGTGGGGATAAATCACACAAAATTCACCCACAAAAATTTTATCGAAAAACTCAAATTGGCCTCAAAAAATGAAATATAAAAATAACAAAATTACGAGTTCCAAGCCTGTAGATCATTTCAGACACAGTCTCAACTATAAATCGCACAAAATTCCACTTGAGAACCCAGTCGAAAGAAATTAGTAACATATTTATTAATCAAATAACTCTGTACCGAGTATATAATAAATAAACATATTTAAAAGTGCAATTGTTGATAACCTATATATTTTATTACAAACATATACACTATCCACAGTTCTTCTTGTAATGTTTTATAATCTTTTATAATCTATATCTATTAGCTAATTAAACGCACATGAGTAAAAATTTTTTGACCATAAAGGAGACTGCCGAGATTTTGAACGTATCAAAAGTCACTTTGCGTAATTGGGACAAGCAGGGTAAACTAAAAGCGCTGAGGCACCCTTTCAATAACTACCGAGTTTATAAATCCACAGACATCGAGAAGATCATTGAGCAGATTGAAAGTAGTGATTTTGTTATTCGTAAGAAAAAGGACCAAATTAGAAAACTTTCTATCAAACACCTTGATTAGTGATTTATTTCCGAAACACTCCTATATAGGTAGTTCGTTATCAACGTCTCAAAATATAGACTATTTTGTCGAATTATCCTGACATTTTACTAATAACAAACCGGTAGAACCCTCTCATCCTCATGATGGAATTCCTCACAAAAGTTGTGATTCTTATATAATTAATACGACGCCTCCCCGCCTCCATATTTCAACTCTCTTCAATGCTCAAATCGATCTAAATATTTACTTTATTTTTGAGACCGTTAAATAAGTGATCTCTATTTATAATTTTAATTATTTTTTGTCAAAGTAAATAATGTAAACCTATCACTTCAGTTGAAAATTTAGTATCCTAAAATTTTCTTCGATTTTGTATATTTGATCCAAAATCAACCCTCCAGCTTCATGAGCTTCATGCGTATTTATTGGATATAATAAAACATAATTTCCCATTATTCTATATATAACGCTCAGCGTGTAATATAAGACACCCAGCGTTTATAATAGACAATCCACAGTTTTATTGGATTATTTCATGCTATTTAGTATGCTAAGTTGCATCAGAGCATCCTTTCTCTGTCATCTTTACCTCTCTATGTATCAAACTTTGATCTAATCTCACACTCAATATATGCGTAATATAATTTTCAATGCGACAAATACTTATCTACTGAGTGGATCTGGTTTACCAGGTTCAAATATTTTTACTGACCCAAATGATCGCCTAAGATTCATCCTACTTTTGTTATCCCTTCAATCCCCTATTCCGATCCACAACATAACCTGGTATTTGGGTGCTCTCAAAAAACGTAATGTCTTGCCTTTTGGCGAGCAAGTCTTGGGTAAGATAATGAAGTACAAGTATATTGAGGTGATAGCCTTCGGCGTTAGCCAAAATTCATATGAGATCATTATAAAAACCCATAAGGATCATTTGCCTTCTGTTTATATGCACAGACTTCTCACTGCTTACGGTAAGTATTATAGTTTTAAAGTTAGATCTAAAGGTCACGTATTTGTCGGACCCTTTGAGGCGGAGAAGATCTCTAATGCAGATTTGGGAGAGGCAATCGACCAATTGCACGCTAGACACATTGACGAAGCAGCCAAAAACCCCGAGATCGAGTCACTTGAACGTTTTTCAAGTATCTGTGACTACACCGACAAAAACAGGTGGGGTGAACTACTTAGTATAAAAAACTCCTCTATCTCCACCAAAAGCAAGGAGAAGTATAAGTATGAAATCCTCAAACTACTGCAAAAATAGCCTAGCTTATGGCTTTTTCAAGCATTGACTTCAAAACGCCAGGATTGGCCGATCCTTTAGACAGCTTCATACCTTGCCCCACCAAATATTGTAAAGCTGAAACTTTGCCATTTTTGTATTCCGTAACAACCAGAGGATTGTCTTTGATAATTTGTTCTATTATTTCCATAAGCGCTCCTGTATCGTTTTTTTGAAACAGGCCCTCTCTTTCAGCTATAAGATCTGGTGCATCGGGACTATTGAGCATAATGTTTAAAATATTTTTGGCTCCTCTGGAAGAGACTTGGTCGTGATCAATCATGTTTATAAGTTGAGCTAAATGCATAGGGTTCAAGCTTAGAGCCGCATCACCAAAACTAGCCAGATCAGAGACTACATAGTTGGACAAAAGCTGGAATTGCCCACCCTCCAATCCTTCTGCGGCTCGTTCGAACAAATTGGACAAATCCCTATTTAGAATAAAAAATTCTATGTCTTCTTTTTTTATATTATAATCTTGAGCAAATCTCGCTCTTTTGGCTTCGGGTGTCAAAGCCAATTCTTTTTTTAAAACGTCTCTATTAAATTCGGGAATCAATTCTAGGTCAATTTTTGCTAAATCTGGATCAGGAAAATAACGATAGTCGTGAGAATCTTCTTTGCTTCTTTGTGAAAAAGTACTCTTCGAATTTTCGTCCCACCCTCTGGTTTCTTGCGATATTTTACCGCCATTTTCTAGTATCTCGACATGTCTCCGGTATTCAAAATTTACTGCATCATTTGCGGCCCTAAATGAATTTAGGTTTTTAACTTCAACCTTAGTACCTAATTTGTCGGAATCACTTACAGAAATATTGGCCTCGACTCGCATCTCGCCCTTTTCCATATTTGCTTCAGAGACACCTAGGTATTGAAGTAAAAGCTGCAATTCTCGTCCAAATCTAACAACTTCTTCGCCCGAATGTATCACAGGCTCGGTCACCAACTCCATAAGTGGCACGCCTGCCCGATTGAAATCTACTAAACTAACACCGTTTTCGTGTGAAGACCGCGCCGTGTCTTCTTCTAAATGCACGCGTGTTATTTTTATACCAGCAAGTTCACCACCCACAACAAACGGGTATTTAAACTGACTAATTTGATAACCTTTTGGAATATCGGGGTAAAAATAATTCTTTCTGTCAAACTCGGTTTTTGAAGAAAGTTCACCCCCTATAGCGACCCCAACTTTGAGCACATTTTTGATAGCTTCTCTGTTGGGTACTGGCAAAGTACCTGGATGCCCCATACAAATCGGGCAGATATTCCAGTTTGGCCGCTTTTCATTGCCATCATTTTTGCAGGCACAAAACATCTTAGTTTCGGTACTAAGCTCTGCATGCACCTCAAGCCCGACGGTTAGTTTGTATTTATCCATGCAAACCTAACTTTACCGTAATTTGTTATTCTTGCAAAGCCTTTTTTGCCATGGCAATAGCTCCTTCTTTGGTTCTTGAGGTACCAAACCAACCACCATTGATGCAGAAACTAGCCCCTTTTATACCTGATACTTGCTCTAGGTCCAGATCTCTCAAACCACCCCATTCTTTAGGTAGATTTGCCCTATCAGAATTGTAATCTTCTAAGTCATCTCTGCCCGATTGTACACACCAATCATGACCATTTTTATGTTGGTACACTACCAATTTTACGCCAACAGACATGGATACTGCCTTCCCCCAATCAACATATTTATCTAAAATAAGTATTTCCGGATTATTTTGATTTCGAATAGCTTCTTTAGTCAATTTTATTCCCTCTGATTCTGCATAAGATGTAGCTATTTCCCGCAAAATTATCTCTTTTGCAAAAATTACCGATTTTTTAAATTGTCTGCCTGTATCGTTATAATTTTCCAACCACGTCATATTAAAATTAGATATCATATCGCTAGTTCTATGATCTAATATTTCTTTTTCATTTGGCAATGACACTCTTATACCATTGTCCCTAGCGTCGATTGGTATGACCAATCTTTGCTCTATCATTTTTGCTACTTCCAAATTGCCGCAAATAAAATCCCCATAATGCTTCCAGATAAGACCGAATGAGGCATATGGTACCCCATTATCATGCACCCCCGCGCCACCCTTTTGATGATGGTCAAAGCGGCACATAGATGGATCGTATTGCATGCCTACATCTACCACTATGTCGGCCTTTTTTATCTCAGCCTCATCGCGACTCCTCTTTATCTCAATCCTTTTGCTGCTCTTTTCGGCCCAAAGATAGAGGGCAGCAGAGGCAAAAACGTCATCAGCGTGAAATGTGCCATCGTGCGTTACTACTTTGATTTTAGTTTTAAACCACTTCATTTTTTTCTGATAAATAATTTTCTGATTTCTTCGAGCCATAGAAGTGCTGACGCGACGAGTACAATGTAGCTCCAGGTCTCCAAACTTATAGGCGCAGTTTTGAGTATGTTTTGCATAAATGGATTATATATTGCAAAAATATGAGAAACTACAGCACCCAACAAACCAAGCAAGAGGTAGGGATTTGAAAATGGTTTTTTGAAAGCGGATTCATTGTCTGATCTACAATTCCAAGCATTGAACCACTGAAACACCGCGAGCAAAGTGAGCGCGATTGTACTTCGCAGTGCTACACTCTCCGCCGGAAAGTACTTGTAGACCAGCAATGTACCGAGCATCATTATGGAGCCCATAAAAATTGCCCTCAGTGCATGATTTTGATTGAAAACAGATGAGCTTCTGCGGGGCACAGAGCCACTCTTTATTTTTGACTCAAACGCCAGAGCCACTACCAAAAATCCATCGGTAACTAAATTGAGCCATAAAATTTGACTTGGTAAAATCGGCAAATTCCAACCCAAAACCAAACTGCCCAAAATAGTCAAAAATTCACCCACACCCGTTGAAATAAGATACAACACAACATTTTTGATTGTGGCATAAATTCGTCGCCCTTCTTCAATGGCGGCAATGATACTTTTGAAGTTATTATCTAAGAGGACGATATCAGCTGCCT
>CAZHJF010000031.1:0-6479 GCA_964532885.1 uncultured Candidatus Saccharibacteria bacterium | reverse complement strand
AAAATTACTTTGGAAACACATATCTCGCGATAAAATTTTTGAGTTAAGATTTTTAAGACAATATAGTGTGGGTCCTTATATTCTTGATTTTTATTGTGCCAAATTGCGCTTAGGTATAGAAGTGGATGGGGAAGTGCATAATGAAAAAGAAAGGAAATTATATGATAAAGATAGAGAAAAGTATTTGAAAAATTTGGATATCGAAGTAATTAGATTTTGGAATGATGATGTTTTGAAGAATATAAAAGATGTTCTGAAAGAACTACAAAATAAAATTGAATCACTAAGATAATCCCCCTTAGTCCCCCTTTACCTTAAAGGGGGAAACGCGCAACACTTTGTTTACTCACAGAGTAATAAATGGTAGTCACCCCTTCTTTAATGTAAAGAAGGGGCCGGGGGAAGATTAGAAATTGGCTAATCCCTCCTAACCTCCCTTTACTTTAAAGGGAGGGACAGCGCAACTCATTGTTAAATCGTTGAGTAATAAATATGAGTCACCCTCTCTTTAATGTAAAGAGAGGGACGGGGAGAGATTAGATAAAAGAAGAGGGAGAAGGAGGGAGATTAGAAAGGTGAGGGGCAGTCCCGCTTGGCGGGACGGGGTGGGGTCTTTTTTGGACAGTAATGAGGAGAGATTAGAAAAAAAACAGGTGTTGTGATAGAATCGGAACCAATGGCAAAATACAGATTTTGGTCAATACTCATTATTGCGGCCGCGGTTTGGGCCGGTTTTTATGTGTGGAATAGTGAAAAGTCAACCGATTCTGATCGCAAGTTTAAACTTGGGCTCGATCTTTCGGGTGGTACACATTTGGTCTATCGGGCCGATGTTTCTCAAATTGCTCCAAGTGATATCGAGTCGGCGATGAGCTCACTTAGAGACACAATCGAACGCAGGGTAAATCTTTTTGGCGTGTCCGAACCTTTGGTTCAAATCGAAAAAGGCGGCACCTTTGGCAACAGTGGCGAAGAAAGACTGATCGTCGAATTGCCTGGAGTGACTGATATTGATGAAGCGGTAAAAAAAATTGGTGAGACTCCAATACTTGAATTCAAACTTTTGAAAAAAGAACAAGTGCCAACGACCGAAGTTAGTGCGGATGTAGCCTCTGCTCTTTTTCAACCTACTGGTTTGACCGGCCGTCAGCTCAAGCGAGCCGATGTTAGGTTTGATCAAAATGTGCAAAGCAAGGCGATTATCGGTCTATCTTTCAACGCCGAGGGTGATGAATTGTTTTCAAAAATTACCAGAGAAAATCAAGGCGATTTGTTGGGTATCTTTTTGGACGGCAATTTGATCGAAGCGCCGTATATCAAAGAAGAGATAAATGGTGGTCAAGCGGTGATCACGGGGGATTTTACTATTGATCAGGCAAAGCAGATTGTGCGCGATCTCAATTATGGGGCTCTACCGATGCCGATCTCGCTTGTGAGTACCGAGACTATTGGGGCAACTTTAGGAGATGAGGCGCTTGCGAGTGGCGTCAGAGCGGCAATATATGGACTTATTTTGGTCGCTTTATTTATGCTTTTTTGGTACCGACTACCTGGTCTTTTGGCAAATTTGTCTCTCACGATTTATGTGGTGATTATGCTCGTACTCTTCAAGGTTGTGCCAGTAACACTCACGACGGCTGGCATTGCGGGCTTTATTATTTCAATCGGTATGGCGATCGATGCCAATGTTATCGTATTTGAACGTATGAAAGAGGAGCTCAAAAAAGGAGCGACTCTTGGGGTGGCGGTACGGAGCGCCTTTGCTCACGCTTGGAGCGCGATCCGCGATGGCAACCTAACTTCAATCTTTAGTGCTGTTATTCTCTTTTGGTTTGGTACGGCGAGTGTCGAAGGTTTTGCTTTGGTTTTGGGTATAGGTACTCTTGTTTCTATGTTTTCTGCCATGGTTATTTGTAGAGCTTTTATGTTGGCTTTGGCGAAGGAAGGTCGAAGTGGTGAAAGTTTTTGGTATGGCTCCGGAATAAAAAAATAAAATATTATGTTTCCTATAAAATATCGAAAGTATTTCTATATAATCTCTCTCGGGTCTGTGCTGATCTCGATCTTGCTCATGGTTTTGTGGGGTTTTAATGTTGGAACTGATTTTCGCGGGGGCACGATCATTGAAGTCAAATATAGTGGCGCTGTCCCAAACAAGGACTTACTGGAAAACAAATTAAATAATCTAGCTTACGGTGATGTGTCGGTGAGAAATGTTGGCTCACAAGGTTTTATAATTCGCACGCGAGAGCTTAGTTTGGAACAGCAAGAAAACCTAAAAAATACACTCCAAGTAGATGGCACTTATAGTTTCAATATTGAACGACTCAACTCCGTCGGCCCGACTATCGGAGCAGAACTCAAAAACAAAGCTGTCGTTGCTATTGGGGTCATTATTCTCATTACAATATTATTCATTGCATATACCTTTAGGGGCATATCAAAACCCGTCTCTTCATGGAGTTATGGTTTTGTTTCGATTGTTGCTTTGGCGCACGATATTATTATCCCGACCGGTGCGGCGGTTATTTTTGGTCGTCTGATCGGTATGGAAATCGATGCGCTCTTTGTGACCGCACTCCTTTCGCTTTTGGGCTATTCGATCAACGACACAATCGTGATCTTTGACAAAATCAGAGATAACCTCAAAGAAAATCAAAATCACAACCGACACGAAGCGTTTGAAAACATAGTTGGCAAAAGCCTCTCCCAAACTTACGGTCGTTCTATCAACACCTCTTTGACTGTCTTTCTTGTTTTGATCTGTCTGTATATTTTTGGTGGCTCTTCTATACACAATTTCATACTGACTCTCATTATCGGCACCATTGCTGGGGCTTATTCTTCGATATTCCTTGCGGCACCACTCCTTGTGACCATCAATAATAGGAAGAATAAAGCCTCCTAAGAGCACTTGCGTTATTGCAATACATTTGATAATCTGTAAAGAGGAGCACCTTATTATGTTTTCGTCCGACCGTTTGAGTGGACCTACTTTTGAGAGGTTGATTTTTGGTGCTTCCACAGAGGGGGTGCCAGACTATTTCTCTGAGTCTGGAACATTTTCAGGCAACATATGGCATATCATTAACCACTCGAAGAAAATGGAATACCCAAATACGACTTTTGGAAAAGGTCTGTATTTCAGGGTTGTGAAAAATCTTGAGAAAAGAGGAATTCATTTTTCAGATTTGCGTCTGTTATCAGCTGTTGGGCGCAAGGCTGATATATTTCACGAAACTGATGGATTCATCTATTTTGAATGTGCGGGGTATGAATGTGTTGTCACGATCGATGTGTTCTATATAGATCCAAATGAGGAAGAAAAGCAAATAAACTTTTGGATCGAAAAATCCGCACACAATATATATACCAGTCGTGAAATGCAGTCGGATTATTTTCGGTACAAAAAGATTGTTTCAAAAAAACTAAATGAAAACGAGTTCAAGCTAGGAATATTGCCTGACGTTTGGTTTGGCAGACTAGCTAGCGACAGATATGAAAAAGAATGGGTGTCTGGATATATTCCAGATCCACTCTATAAAGACAGGCCACGTAACAGACCCGAAAATCATCTCATCCTCACGCCATACTACTTACTCAATGATCAGCGACGAGAGATTTTTGCTAATCTTGTGGTCGAGTCGATTGCAAAACAAATTGAAGAACACAGGAAAGAAGCTTTAGCCGGTACCTAAAATGGAGTGTAAGACACCCAAAGGTACCGGCTTTTATGTTGATCTTGACAGATTGGTAATTATGTGTATAATGCCTAATAGAAAATCAGCGGGTGTTTAATAATAAAAAATGACACCTGTAAAATGTAGGTTGAAATAAAAAATGGGCAAAATGCCCTGGGAGAGAGATATGAATAGCGGTAACGTCAAATTTCGCCAGGGACTGGCAAAGATGGCCGATGAGGCCTTGGGTGCTATCGACCTCGAAAAGGTGGAAGCAGCGCTTGTCGTCACTATCATGACGGCAACGGATCGCAATCAAACCGAGCCCGTTGCTAACTGGTTGACTGATGTGCAGGATCTGATTCATCGAGTCGAAGAAGAGATCGGTAAAAAGCTCGCTTGGCTTGATGGCAAGGCGAAGGCGGCTACGACGGTAGAAAAAAAGCCGGTGGCTCGTACAGAGCCAGCCAGGAAAATCAGTCTGCAAAAGCCCGCTGAAAAGCAGGCAAACAATCGATCGAAAATCCCACCTACCATCACCCAGATGGTGCAAATGGGACAGCAAGACGAATCTTCGGCGAAACCGGGTCATCCGTTGGATGAGTTTCGTAAGGTTTTGAGTCTCCCGACTCCGGAAAAGAAGGAGGAGATGCGAGCCTACTGGCGCGAAGTTCGGAATGCAGTTGGGGACGTGTTTCGTATGGGTGCGCAGCTCGGAGAAGAGGACTGGGAACTCCTTTTTCGTAAGTTGAAGGAGAATCTCTATACTCTGCCTTTTGAGGCAGATAAGGCCTTCTTCTTGACTGCTGACCGGGGTCGCGTTTTCGATCTGCTTTTTGGGGAAAAGCACAAGGGAGATGGAGCTGTCAATGCTCTGCTCCAGACGCTAGAGAATGCGGAGAGAATGCAGGCGGTGGACATCCGGAGCTGCTACGTCATCTTGTCCTGTTTGGAAAAGGTCAACGATGTTCCTGGCAACAGGGCTGCCACAGAATGGGCGGCTCTCATTGCAAGGCAGGTGGTTCGCCTCAATGGGCCGACGGATCTTATTGCGGCTCTTGAAGCCGTGAAGGTTCCGTCGAAGACGCAAGAGGCAGCCGCGCAGCCTCGTCAGAGTGCTCGTCGTCAGCCTCTTCCTAAGAGGAAATTTCACACTGTGCATGGTGATCCGGATCTCGAGGTTGACCCCAAGGATCTCCATGATGTCCATGTGGCGGCCAAGGTTGACCACAAGCCCTTTGCCAACCTAAATAAATTGGTCGGGGCAAATGGCAAGGGGTCGACGTCGATTGCGGCGGACTCCTCGGCCCAGTAAAAACGCCACTCGTACATTGGTGCGGGGCGGCCAACCAAAAACAAAACAAACCCCGCGCCTTCGGCGCGGGGTTTCATCATTTCCATCCCGTTAGTGAAAAATGGCATTGCTTTTTTGAAAAGCTACCATCTTGTTGTTAAATTTTGTAATCCTTGTAAATATCTACGTTACCACTTAATTCTGATGAAAAAGCTTTTCTATGCCATTTTCTACTACGGGATCCACAATTTTTTTGTTTTTTGAAAGACTCAATGTATACTTCAGCTATGGATAAGAACAGTTTTTATATTTCAGTCGGTATTTGGATCGTGGTACTCCAGTTTATGGGAGTGCCAAGTACCTGGAAGACCGCTCTCACAATTTTTTCTGCTCTGATTGTAATACTCATAAACCTTAGTCCAATCATTCTAAAAAAGGTTCAAAACAAAACTCCGCGCACGCGCAAAAAAGTTTCAACTACCACAAACACCAACTCAGCAATCAACATTATCGGGAACACAAGAGAGGTGGGCGAAGCAAAAGAAATTGATCGAGTAGAAGACAAACCAGTCCAAGGATTGCATTTTAGTGATCAAGTTGCTAAAAATGAAAACTCGGAATAATTATGAAAAGAGGTTCAAAAGTATTATTTATGCTGGCGGTGTTGGTCATCGCAATATTTGCTGTTTTTTCTTTTGTCTCGTCTTCAGAGTCGGTCTATGATGCAACTGAAGCAGATGTTGCTCAAGCAAAGCAAGATGCGGTGGTTCCTGTAAAAAAAGTTTTGCATCTCAAAACCCCAGAACCCCTCAAGGCCGCATACATGAGTGCCTGCTACGCCAGCATGCCCAATCTTCGAAGCAAGCTTGTAAAACTGGTCGAAAAAACAGAATTGAACGCCTTGGTCATAGATGTCAAAGATTATACTGGCACGGTTTCTTTTGAGACGGGCAACCCTCTGATTGATTCACTCGGCGGCACTGGTTGTAAGGTGGCCGATATGGCGGAGTTTTTGGCCGAATTGCACAGCAAAGATATTTATACGATTGCGAGAGTCACTGTTTTCCAAGACCCTCAATATACAAAACATTATCCTGAATTAGCGGTGAAGAAACGTAGCAACGGCGCTGTTTGGAAAGATCGTAAGGGCTTGTCTTTTATCGATGTGGGCGCCAAGCCGTTTTGGGATTATATAGTTGCTGTTGCCACCTCGTCTTATGCTGTTGGTTTTGATGAAATTAATTTTGACTATATTCGTTTTCCTTCTGATGGCGATATGAAAGATATAATGTTTACTTATGCCGGCGATATGCCCAAAAAAGAAGCACTCAGAAAATTTTTTGAATATCTCGATACACAGATGTCGGCTCAAAATATCACCACCTCGGCTGATCTCTTTGGTATGACGACCACCAACACCGATGACCTCAATATCGGACAGGTGCTTGAGCCAGCTTTGGTCAACTTTGATTATGTGGCTCCGATGGTTTATCCATCGCACTACC
>CAZHJF010000030.1:3758-6768 GCA_964532885.1 uncultured Candidatus Saccharibacteria bacterium | reverse complement strand
CATCTCGATTGTGATCTACACATATTTTACAGAGTTTGGCTTCGGAAAACTTTTTTTCAAAAAAACGACCACAAAATTCACACCTCAAAACATCATTTTTTAAATTTGATAAATTTAGAACCAGCTCTTCAATACTGCCATTTTGACGAGTTAGTAGGTAATACACAAAACGCCTGGCCTGCCGTGGTCCAATGCCCGGGAAGTGAGTGAATATTTGAATTAGTTTTTCAATTGAGTTCATTAAATCGATATTTCGTATCTTAAAAATCTCTAAAGTCGCCTTCGGCACCGCTAAATTCGGCTTTTTCTAACGGTTGGAAAGTAGCCTTCTTTTCGTTGAAGAATAATTCAACTTTGCCAGTAGCGCCATTTCTGTGCTTTTCGATCAAAATTTCGGCAATGTTAGTTTTTTCACTTTCATCTTTAAAACCAGACTTGTCTTCTCTGTGAATAAACATAACCACATCGGCATCCTGTTCGATAGAGCCAGAGTCGCGTAGGTCAGAGAGTTTGGGTTTGCCACCGCGCTTTTCAACTTCTCGGGAGAGCTGAGATAGGGCAATAACCGGTACATCGAGCTCACGCGCCAAATTTTTGAGCGAGCGTGAAATCTCGGTAACCTGTTGAACCATGGAGTCACTGTTGCGATAGCTTTGCGAGGGCATCATGAGCTGGAGATAGTCGACAACTATGAGACCTAAACCCTTTTCATTTTTGAGACGACGTGCGACGGCGCGCATTTTGAGTATGTTGTTACCTGGCTGATCATCGATAAAAATTGGTGCTTTGGAGAGTGTATCCAAAGCTCTCTGAATACGAGAAAAATCATCTTCGCGACTGAGTCCACCTGTGCGAAGTTTCCATGCGTCAACATTGGATTCGGCGGCGAGCATCCTGTCTACTAACTGTTGGGCGCTCATTTCGAGTGAAAATATACCAACCGGAATATTGTGGTGAACAGCGGCTTGCCGAGCAATATCGAGTGCGAGTGATGTTTTACCAACCGAGGGCCGAGCAGCCAATATAATAAGGTCGGATTTTTGAAAACCGGAAAGTTTTGCGTCGAGGGCTGGAAAGCCTGAAGGTACACCGCGTAGACCATCGCCAGAGTTGTGAAGTTTGTCCAATCGTTCCCAGGCTTCGGTCAATTCTTCTTTGAGTTCAACAAATTTATGAATGCTGCTGATGTTTGTGACATCGTAGATTCTCTTTTGAGCTTGATCTAAAAGTTCTTCTATTTCTTGAGATTCATCATAGCCGATAGAAGAGATAAAATCCGCCGCTGAAATCAGATTGCGAGCGATATTTTTTTTCTGCACTATTTGCGCGTAGTAGGTGGCGTTGGCTGAAGAGGGTACTGCATTGACCAAATCGGCCAAATAGACCGAGCCGCCAATTTCTTCCAATTTCTTGAGTTCTTTGAGTCGTGCTGAGACAGAAAGCAGATCAGTCGGATTGCGTTTGGAAAATAGGTCAAGCATGGTTTCAAAAATAATCCGATGCTTTTCTGTGTAGAAGGACTGAGGTTTGACCATGTCGCCAACCTCAAACAAAACCTCTGATCGAAGCATAATTGATCCTAGCAATGCCTTTTCGGCATCAGTGTTGTGTGGGGGAATGCGGACGTATGTTTTCTTCTCTTCTTTCATTGGTATACATGATATACGAAGTCTGCCCGGCTTCAAACTTACATTTAGGTATAAAGTGTGATTTAGCGGTTGATAATAAATTACACCAGCCTCGCCGGCTGACGGGCCACACATATATGGCCTACAATGGCGCTCATTATAACTGGTTGCAAAATTGCGAAGATGTGGTATTGTATTAAAAGATATGAGTACAACACCTTGGTCGTTAAAATATTTGGTCAATGGATCAGATGTCGATGTCTTCGGCAAGACTCTGGATCTCAATGCTGTTTTAGGTTCCAGCCTTTTCAAGGAATGGCTGAATTCACTAAGTCCAAAATTTGATGTTAAGGCTGTTAGAATAGATAACGTCTACAAAAGAGGGGACGTTGTCCGATCAATTGAAATGGTCGTCAGTTTCCTCGACGAAGGTTTAGAAGAGCAGCATCGAATTAGATTATTTGAACCTGTTGTGGTTATCTTGCCGATCATTTTCTGTGAGGGTAAAAAATATACTCTTGTTGTCCGTCAGAAAAGGATAGCCACTGGTCAAGCTCACTTTTATGAGCTGCCAGCCGGACGGATGGAGACTCCATATGTCCATGTCGACGCGGCGCGTGAGCTTAGAGAGGAGACTGGTCTAAAAGTTGACCGGAGTCGCATCGTTGAACTCACAAACAGGCCTATCTATTTGAGTCCAGGAGTCTCAAATGAGAGCGTCAGAATTTGTTTCTGTGAGGTTGAGCTTTCTCGCCGAGAGCTTGATGAAATGGATGGCCGAGAGTCTGGTTTGGAGTCTGAAAATGAGAAAACAAAAGTACGTGTTGTTGATCTCTCAAATCTGACTCGCTATGTGCGTGAAGACGCAAAAAGTCTCGCAGCTTTCGCGATTTACCAAAACTATTTCAAATAACAGTAACAGATTCCAAAACCGCAGGTGAAATCACCTGCGGTTATCTTTTTTAGTAGTCTCTAACTAGAAAAAAAGAGCAAAAAAATAGGGGCATCCCATATCTTGTGCACTCACTACTGTACGCAAGATTAGATGCCCCTGGGTCTGATTATCGGAGGGTTCATACACACTATCTAATATATAACACAATTTGTTTTAATGCGTAAGATAAAGGTGGATAACTATTTTGATTTTTTTTGAAATATATTTATAATTGCAACGGTATTCACTTTTAGTTACCACTCATTAAAAGCTTATTGGTTAATTTTTATAATATGAAAATACATAATTTTAGTCTGGCATCGGCTTTTCTTGCCTTCACTCTCGTAGTCTCCTTTTTGCCGATTGCTCCCCTCACATTTTCTGCTGAAGCTATTTCGCCAACAGCATTGTTCGATGATGGTTTTGAGCATGTTGCTTTTATATCTGC
>CAZHJF010000030.1:2653-3748 GCA_964532885.1 uncultured Candidatus Saccharibacteria bacterium | reverse complement strand
GAAGCTATTTCACCCACCATTTTTAGTGATTCTTTTGGGACAACACCAGATGGAAACAATGTAACTGGTTGGACAGAAACCGAAAATAATCCAAGTAGAATAAAGATCAGTGTTGCTGCTCCATCTCAAAGGGTGGGGTCACCAACAATTGGACACGTTCTATTTTCTGGTTCAAATAGTAGTCCAGCTTTAGCGATTGAAAAGGAAATCAATCTTGCTGGATATGAAAACATTGCTTTAAAATATTTCTATCGTGGCGACTCAAATGCCGAAGATTCTAGTGGTGGAGTCGATTGGCTCAAAGTCTATTGGAAGAAATCTTCTGATGCAGGGTATACTCTTCTAAACACTCATCAAAATCTTGATGCTTTAGGTGATAATTGGAGTAGTGAAATTTCGACAAATATTCCAGACGCTTCGGATAGTTTGGTAAAAATAAAATTTGAGTTAAATATTTCAGCCGCAGACGAAATAATAGCAATCGACGATGTATCTATAACCGGCAATGAAATTGTCATTGAACCTGAAATTACTTATGAGACAATCGAAGTAAATCCTCTCGATATGAAGGGATGGGAATTCAATAGTGATCGTGCTGCTTGGTCTATGGGTATAGGTGCTATGGTTTCTGGTCCAGACACGGCGCCACTAGGGCTTGGTAGTGCTAGGCTCACTACTCCAACTAATGATGAAAGAACAAAGTTAAGAAAATATCTAACACCTGGCACACAAATTTCTGATATTTTTGAACTAGAGTATTCAACTTACAGAAGTGAACCAACTGGTGGAGTCTTGGCCCTAGCTCTTCAATTTGATATTGATTTTGATGACACTCCTGTTGACCCAACAAAAGCTGATGGCCGAATTGTTTTTGAACCTTATTATACTTACACCACAGAAGACAATACCTGGCAGACTTGGAATGCTTTGGCCGATAATGGAAATGGCAACTGGTGGATTGCTGGGCCAAATGGAGGATCTTCATGTACTATGGGGAATCCATGCACATGGACGGAACTTAACACCGTATATCCAGATATGAGAATTAGTGCCAAGTCACTAGAAAATATTGATACCGCTGGGGCTGTGCTATTC
>CAZHJF010000030.1:0-2643 GCA_964532885.1 uncultured Candidatus Saccharibacteria bacterium | reverse complement strand
AAATGCTTCAATCCGAAATGCGGGTACAAACACGGGTGCGACACTGTTTAAATCTGGTTCGGGTTGGACAGGAGGTTTTGACGGTAATGTAGATAAATTAGTTTTGGGTATTGGAACACACGTTACAACTTATGATTTCGAACTTTATATCGATCCATGTACCTATCAAAACGAAGTATTTTATTCTGACGAAACAATGATTGTCGATGGCAATCCGGCTGCACTTGCTTGGACACATGAAGCTTGGGTCTCAACGTCATCGCCCGCCAAATGGATTTGGTCTAGTTATGAAGTTCAAAATCCAATAGAAGACGAGCTCAATGTCTTTACCAAAAACTTTACATTGCAGGGCAATCCTACCGGCACCTCAACTCTCTCGATTGCCTCTGACAATAGTTATAAGGTTGTAGTAAATGGGCACCTAATCGCTTCAACGACCAGCGAACAGAATTATGGTTCATTTACCAATCTAGAAATCAGTCCAGATAAAATGCAGATGGGACAAAATACAATCGAAGTCACGGTGCACAACTTTGCTATGCCAGACGCAGATCAATACGAAAATCCAGAACATCGCAACCCTGCTGGTGTCATATTTGCGCTCTATGCAGGAACCAAAGCCTGTCCCGGCGATGAGCCTTACGTGCCAACGCCCGAGACTTTGCAGGTCAAAATCTACAAGTATCTTGATGGAGCACAGGCCACAGCGGAATCAGCAAATGGCTATGATTTCCCTATGAATGCTACTTGGAGCTGGACGGGAAATAACGGTAGCGGTAATTATGTATTGAATGAATCAGGACACGGCGGGTCACCAGCCTACGCTGCCTTTACCAGTGTGATGACCGCTCCAGCAATGTATCAGACCTATGAAATTACAAACAATATCGACGCAAATTCAAATGTTTTGCCAATTGGCGCCACTTGCGAACCAGGCAAGTATCGATTGCTTGGCTATAGAATGGGCGACACATTAGAGCAAGCTCAAAATGCCACGCTCTCACCAAACTATCCAAATTACCAAAGTCTTTATGACGACAAGTATGTAATTGTTGAAAACGAAACCTGTCCATTACCAGAACAACATGCATCTGTCACTATTTGCAAATGGACCAATGACGAGCAACGCTTGTCAGATTGGACGCTTTATCTTGCAAAAGGCTCAAAAATTGAATCTCTGGTGGTGCCCGCCACCAATTGGAATGGCGCAAATACTGTCTCTGTCTTAGATTCGAGCAAATCGTATTTTGCAATCGCAAGTAGTACTTGGGCCAATCAGGGTGGTGCCAATATGGTCGACCCAGAATACAGCACAACTGACAATTGGGTCTCAAACATTATGGACGGTTACACTGGCTACGGTACCGAAATTCTTGAGCTTCAAATCCAAAATACTGACGGCTTCTGGGGTCCTTATGCTTCAAGTACTCACACCTACGCGCAAGCCTTTACACCAATCTCTACTGGATCAGTTAATTTCCGAGTATTTGATGGTACTGATGGCAATCAAAATCAAAGCTGGTTTGGTGATAATTCAGGTTCGCTTGGAGTCGACCTGTATGAAGGTTATGCGGGTGTGACTGGAGAGAATGGTTGTGTGACCTTTACTGATGTTCCTTATGGCACCTACAATGTTGGTGAAATTATGCAGACTGGTTGGCAAAATGATTCTGGGCTAGGTGAAGTTGTTGTCGACTCAAGCGAAGAAATCTTTAATGTAACAAATAGCGAAATTGTTGTAGACGATCAAGACGATGAGTTGGTTTGCAATGAAGGCTTTGAACCAAATGAAGCCGGCACAGAATGTATAGCTACTGAAAATAATGATGATGACGAAACTAACGAGATAGTCGAGCAACAGTCAGCTCAAAGCGAGCCACCTCAGAGTTTGAGTGGTGGTAGGAGACGTGGAGGCACGACGGGCGGTGAAGTACTCGGCGCCTCGACTGGGCCAAGCTGTGAGATTTATTTGAATTCTTACATCAAACCAGGCGCAAACAATGAGCAGAGCGAAGTCGTCAAATTGCAAGAATTCTTGAATAAATATATGGGTGCAAATATTCCGACAACAGGCTTTTATGGGCCAATCTCTCAAGGTTGGGTCAAGAAGTTCCAAGAAATGTTTGCCTCAGAAATACTTGATCCGTGGAAAGCTGTTGGTCAAAGTGGTGAAGGCACAGCTTATGTCTACAAGACTACTAAGCGTTGGATCAATATCATGGTTTGCCCAGAGCTTATATTGGAGCTTCCAATGCCACCATTGCCTTAAGCAGAAAAAATTTATTTAATTATCAGGAGTAGATGCAAATTGTTTTAAAATAATTTGCATCTCTTTTGATTCATCGGTAAAAATAACAGCACAGTTTGTGTTGCTATCTTCTTTGTTGATTCTTTGTATTTCTGCAGATTTTGTCACTGCTTCATTCTTATCGGTATCGAGTAAAATATTGAAATGCGAAAGGTGGGAACAGATTTTTGCTCTTATTGGAGCTGAGAGCTCACCAACTGTGCCAGTAAAAATCAGCATATCAAGTCCGCCGAGGACGGTAGACAGAGCAGAGATTTGTTTGGCGACAGAGATCGTATACATGCGGATAGCAAGTTGAGCTTGATCGTGTTTTGGACTGGCCGGATTGTTGGCAT
>CAZHJF010000029.1:902-6956 GCA_964532885.1 uncultured Candidatus Saccharibacteria bacterium | reverse complement strand
AAAAAAGGCAACAAGTCGTCTTCAATTTTCCAAATTTCGCCTTTCACGCCCCGACCGAAGCTCGGCGGATCCATCACCACGCCATCATATTTGTTGCCACGATTTATTTCTCTTTCGACAAATTTCTTAGCATCTTCCAAAATCCACTTTATCGGGGCATTTTGCAACTGATTTAGTTTGGCGTTTTCTGTAGCGACCGTTAGTGCCGGTTTTGAAGAATCGACGTGAACTACTTCTGCCCCCGCCTTAGCGAGCGCTAGAGTAGCGCCGCCGGTATAACCAAAAAGATTTAGAGCTTTGACTTTTGTCCCTGTCTCCACCCGCGCTTTGACTTCGCCTACCTGCTCCGAGAGCCATCGCCAATTTTCTTCATGTTCAGGAAAGACGCCCACATGTTTAAAAGTCGACAGACTAATCAAAAAATTTAAGTCCCCGATTTTCACAGTCCAATTTTTTGGCATGTCCACCTTTTTTTGCCACTTGCTCATTGTCTCGTTTTGGACAAACACCGCCTGAGCCAAAGCCCAATCTGAGCCAGCCAAAGATTTTTGCCAGAGAGCCTCTGGGTCTGGTCGAGAAAGCAAAAAATCACCAAAACGCTCAAGTTTTTTGCCCTCTCCCGAGTCTACAAGTATATATTCGTTTGTCATGTTATTATATTGAAATGAAATACGGAAAATTGCAAAGTTTTCTTTTTGGTATCCTTATCGCCCTGATCTTTATACTCTCAATTGGATTTATCTTTTACGGAGACGCTTTTTCTGTTGATCTAGTGCGGAACGAGCTGAGAGATTTTGGAGTCTGGTCACCTATTGTCTTTATCTGTCTCTATGCAATATTGGTTATCTTTTTTCCTTCTACACCTTTCATGGCTCTCTCTGGAATTTTGTTTGGTTTTAAGTTTGGCTTTGCTTATAGTCTTATTGGTGGAATATTAAGCTCAGTATTTCTTTTTGGAGCCTCTAGGATACTCGGGCAAAGATGGGCCGACTCGATCTTGCGCAACAAATACCTAACACCTCTCGGCAAATACAACAAGAGGCTCGAGCGAGGTGCAATTATAGATCTTATAATAATGCGAGCTCTGCCAGTGATCCCCTTTAATGTGCTCAACATTATTATGGGTATATCGAGAATAAAACTTCTGCCCTATCTTATCGGCACCATAATCGGGCTCATACCGAGTCATGTGGTAACAGTCTATGCCGGAAATTTAATCTCCCTATTCTTTTAGTTTATGAACGAGTAATTAAACAACAGGATCAGCTTTTTTTTCTGATTCTTGTTTATTCAAAATTCGATCAATATCTTGAACTATCGATTCTAGGCTTTCGTCAGATTTGATCACATACCCGACCGCACCCATAGCCATCACATCACTGATTTTTTTGAAACTTGAAAGATTGGATGAAACGAGTACTGGCACTTTAGGTAAATCTGGAGATTCTTGCAGAGTTTTTAGAAAGGTCGCACCGTCAAGCTTAGGCATCATGAGGTCTAGAATAATCAAATCAGGCTTCTCTGTTTTGAGCTTCATGAGACCCAACTCTCCATCTTCAGCACTAACTAGAGTGTATTTATCTTTGTCCAATGCTGCCTCTAGGGTTTTTGGAAAAAACTGATCGTCATCTATCACAAGGATTTTTTTCATAATATGTTTGGTTAGCTTTTCTGTATTATACCAATGAATAATAAGACATTACAAGTATTTATCAAGCTACTCATCAATCGGTATTGTAAAATAGAAACTACTACCCCTACCTTCTTTTGAGACGGCCCCGACCTTGCCACCATGAGCCTCAACTATACCCTTCGCTATCACCAAGCCCAAACCAGTGCCCTTGCTTTCTTTATCAACTGGACTAAAAGAGGCTTGCTTGTAAGTATGAAAAAGTGTCGGCAAAGAATCGGCGTTGATACCAATACCAGTATCTGAAACCACCAAACACAGCGATTTACTTGTCACTCCCAAATCAGAGGCATCAGGAAACACAGGGATATTTACATGATTTACGCCTTCTGACACATCTTGAGGTATTGGATTTTCTGGTAGAGAAGTGAAAGCTGTGACCCAAACCTTTCCACCTTGCGAAGTGAATTTTAGAGAATTTGAGAGAAAATTGTTCAAAACTTGTTTGATTGCTCGTTCATCCAGGTTCACCGCTTCTGGTAGTGATGTGCTTTCAATTTTGTTGATCGCGACCGATTTTGAATCTGCAGTCAATTTGTAAAATGAAATGCGGTTATCTATCACCTGCAAGGGAGATACCTTTTCTTTATGAATTTCAAATTTGCCTGCCTGCAACTTTGAAAGATCCAAAATATCATTGACTAGCTCAAGCATCGACGATGAGTTTTGGTGTGCCATGCTCATGTATTCTTTAAACTCTTTGCTCTCTTCTTTGATTGACCCGCCAATCACAAGTTCAACAATTTTCTTTATGTTATCAAGCGGTGAGCGCAATTCATGAACTATCATCGAGGTAAATTCTTCTCTCACCCGTTCAAGCTCAATATCACGAGAAACATCATGAAAGACAACAACCGCCCCAAGTATTTGAACATTGCCGCGTCCGCTATCGTGTGCGACCGGATAAACACCTATTTCAAAAAATTTTTCTTCGATGTTTAGACGCTTTGAAATAAAAGGTGACTTTTTGACAATCGCCTCTTCAAGTCTGCCATGGATATCAAATTTGCCACCGAGCGCATCGACAAAGTCAAAAATAGTAATTGGTTTGCTATCCTGCCATTTGATGATCTGCTTCACCGCGGGGTTTGCGACGATAACCTGATATTCTTTGTCAATCATAAGCACACCGTCACCCATACTCTCTACCATTGAATTGAGCTTACCTTTTTCCATCATCACCACCTCCTCAAGTCTGGTTACTGCTTCTGAAGCTTGATTGGTGATCTTGTAAAGGATCGTCATGTCGGCTTCTTTGTATAAACCTTCCGCTGTATGAGCGACCGTCAATATACCAGCAAGTTTGCCACCGATCACGAGAGGGATATTGAAATATGAACCGATTTTTTGTGCTAGGGTCTCTACAGCGATTGCGCCCGAGACCACCTCATCAATCGCGAGCATGTCATAAGATTTGTCTGAAAGAGCGCCGAGGGAGGCCATCATTCGAGTTTTCATCTCAGAAACAAATTCTTGACCAACAGATTTATCGAGATGAATATTCGCGCGGAGTTTTTCTGGTTTGATGACGATATATGCCACCGCCACATAATCAATAAATTGACGCAGTGATCCGGTAATAATTTGTAATATCTCTTCAACGTCCAAAGAGTAACCAACGCGCTCACCCAATTCTTTTAGTATGGCAAGCTCGTAAATCCTTCTGGAAGTGGCTTCCTTTTCTAAGGTTATTTCCTTTTCGCGTTTTTTGTATAACCGCCAATAATAAAATGCAAACGCAAGCGCCAAGATAAAAAGTATGAATATGGCGCTTAACCAAAGCGCAGACATTATTTGCTCATTATGCCATTAAGTAACTTATTTGCTCCAACCACCATCAAGATATAACCCAGAGCAAAGAAAGTTGTATGGATCAGACGAAGCCAAATATCAGAAATCCAAGGATCAAGCCAGATGGAAATAGTCCCCACAATCACAAGAGACATTCCATAGCCAATGTATTTTAGTACCGAGCCAAACAATCCCCCTCCCATTTTGGAAGCCGCCCGAAGCACTAAGTAAGTTGCGATGATACCGATAACGATAGAAAGAAGCATAGAAAGACTGCCGGTAAAGACTGAAGCGTAAGCGATGTTGTCATTTGCCACCGGTACATCCCAATTTTCAACTGCAAAAACAGTAGAAGGAAGTATAAATAGGATAGATGAAAGAGCTAGTGTTTTTTTCATACTTTTAATTAGTGCTTAAGTGATGGGTACTTCTCAAATACTGAGTTGACTGCATTTTTGACAATCTCCCCAGACAAAGAAACATATTCATCGATAAGCTTTTGAAGGGCCATCTGTTCATTGCCAGCAACATCTGTAACCACACCATCGTCAGTGACTGTAACCCCAGGCACATTTCTTGCCTTGAGCACAGCAATCTGCGGACCCAAAATAACAATCTGTTTTTGGATTATTTCGGTAAACATCTGCTTATAGTTTTCTTGTGGTGTTGTATCCATATTTTTGCTTCTCTTATTATGGGTTTATTATAACCCAAACAAAAAATAAAGTTGTGGATAGCAAAAGTCCCCGACAAATCGAGGACTCAAATATGTTCCCTATTATTTTTTCTGTAGCAAATCGGGATAAGTTGTGACAATCTTTCTTTTCACCGACACCCAACTTTCACCTTTCTTTATATTGAGACCTAGTTGGGCCTTTGTGTACCTCACAATATCTGCAACCAAAGATTCACATACTTCTTGGGAATCAGTAAGTTTTTTTATAGTTTCTGGATCGCCACTTTCATATCTAGCGTCATGGATCGCTCGCCTCTGGGTGGAAAGCGTATCCAGGTTTCGTATGCTTTGGCGGAGCCAATTTTGTTGTGTTATATCGAGCTCCCGCCGAACCCGCTTTGGACTTAAAAATCTCATATGTCTCATAGTCTACCCACAATATACAACATTTTTTGAATATGTACACCACCTTGAATTTTTCACCAACAAAAAACTGCTTAAGCAGTTTTTTGTTTTTTGGGTGGCTAGCCGGATTCGAACCGGCGAAAACGGCTCCACAAACCGTTGTGTTACCACTACACCATAGCCACCATTATTTTCTTTTGACTTGCGAATTCATTTTGACACAAAAAAACTCAAATCGCCAGTTTTTTGAGACCTTTGCCAAAATGTAGACAAAATGCGTGTGATATTGTAGTCTTTCCCACAGAATGTCAAAACGATCTTCTGCAAAAACATCGGGGATTATTAAAAACCTCGAAACTGATGAACTTGAGACGCTTTTGAACTACATCAAGGAAATCGGGGTAAACGACCTTGTAGCCGTTCTTCAACGTGAACTCGATGTACGTAAAGGAAAGGTGGTGAAGTAATGCCTTACACATCCCCAACTGAAATTGCCACAGCGGTCAACAAACTTGACGCCGATGATATTGCTGAGCTAGTACTTTACGCTCAAACAAATGGCGCTGACAGCTTGATCTATGCATTCAAATTGCGATATGCAAACAGTCTGCTCGAAACCTACCGCCAGAAGTACAAAAATGTGGGTAAGGTGGAAATCGATCCAGACAATCCGCCATCGATTGAGACAGGTAGGCCACCAGAGCGCTCTGGTCTGGTGCAAAAAAAGAAAGCGGGCCGTCCCAAAGGATCAAAAACCAGTGAAGCCGGCTGCAAACGGATATCAAAAGCCAAGAAGCGCTACTGGACTCAAAAAAGAAAAATGAGCAAAAATAAGAAATAGTAATACAGAAATAGAAATTCATATCCAAAAGGAGGCTCACGCCTCCTTTGTTTTTTATTTAATACAAAAAATTATCCAAAATTATGATTGAACATTAGTATAAATTGTATTTTATGTATGAAAGAGGGCTCCATCGCAAATTGCGACAGAGCCCCATAGATAACGTCAACCAGCAAAGATCATGACTGATCCGACAATCACAATAACTACCGCAACTATAGCGTGACAGGTGACCCAGTCATCCTGCTTAAGGTTTCCTTGTTGGGTTGAGGGGTCGTAAATTTCGTACTTTTTTGACCGCCACAACCAGAAACCTTGACCTTTCTCAACGAGCACGCGACGCGGTACGCACTGCCGGCGATACGACCATATGACCACGGTCAACCCGATCACAAGGAACGGGATACCAACAATGTACTGAATGAGCTTGTTACTTACGCTCAACACATCATTAGCCATCACCTTCCAAGCAACGAGAAACATCGCCATCTTGCCAACGTCGGTCTTGGCAAATTTTGCGGTGTTTTCTGTAACCGCTGCAAGGGTCTCATTCATGGCAACGCCGATTTCGTGACCCCACCGAGCAGTATCGCCATATGTTTGAAGTTTCTGTTTCAGCTTGATTTTCGCAAGCTGTTCAGCTGTCAATTC
>CAZHJF010000029.1:0-892 GCA_964532885.1 uncultured Candidatus Saccharibacteria bacterium | reverse complement strand
GTCCACCAGGATTTTTGAGGCGGCTGTAGCAGCGGTTTGCTCTTGGCCCTTTTGTGCTTGCGCAAAGACCATAGAGCATAAAAATAGACACAGGTAACGCATGAATTTTCTCCTGAAAATACGGTAGCATAGTAAATATTTATGTCAAGACCTCCGTATAGTCTGACCGGTAATTCTCACTATCAATAACCAAAGACTCGCCTTGATACATTTGAAGACAAGGATAAATATTGTGCGCAGGAGAGGATTTGAACCTCCATGCCTCTCGGCGCTACCACCTCAAGGTAGTGCGTCTACCAATTTCGCCACCTGCGCAATAGAGCTATTATAGACTAACCTCGGCTTTTTTCAATCAAAAATCGCCCAGAAATGGGCGATTTTTGTATTTTATTTAAATTTGGTTTACTCTTTTACCTCTTCTTTTGTTTCTTCTTTGGTTTCCACCACTTCTGATGCTTCTGGTTTAGGAGCTTCCACTACTTCGACGACTGGCTCTTCATAAGAGTTGTCAGGCAAATCTTGGATATTTCTCATCTGACGACGGATTTCTTTTGTGGCTTTGTCGCGAATATGATAAAGCTTGGCACGTCTTACCTTGGATCGTTTGACTACCTCAATTTTTTCAATATTTGGAGAATAAATTGGAAAGATTCTTTCTACCCCTACCCCACTCGCAGTCTTGCGGATAGTAAATGTGGCCCCGGCCTCACGGCCGTGTTTGACCGCAAGACACAAGCCCTCAAAAGCCTGGAGTCGAATTTTTGGTTTACCAGTTTTTTTATCCTTTTCAGTAATTTTTTGAGTTACACGAATTGTATCGCCTGCTCGGATATCGAGCTGTTTGCGTTCTTCTATGTTGACTGGTGAGATTATCTTTTGCATTTTAGTTTTT
>CAZHJF010000028.1:0-7043 GCA_964532885.1 uncultured Candidatus Saccharibacteria bacterium | reverse complement strand
TTTCCAAAAGGCCAGCAATTATTTTGAGCAAGGTGCTTTTGCCCGAGCCGTTTGGTCCGACTAATCCTACTCGCTCGCCTTTGCTAATGGCAAAACTTACATCGTTCAAAATTTCCAAAATACCAAAGTGTTTGGTGAGGTGGTTGCAGGACAAAATTACCGATTGAGAATTATTTTTGGTATGTAGAGGCAATTTCGCTTTGGTTTTCATTAACAACTATTATATCAAACTTGATATTTATTAATCACAAAATAATTATAGATAACTATCGAACCAGATAGCATGACAGGTGTAACCGTGGGGATTTTTTTGAAGATAATCTTGGTGGTATTCTTCGGCTTTATAAAAGGTATCGAGAGGCTCGAGAGTTGTCACCACAGGATCTTTCCAACGTTTTGATTTATTTACAATATCGATAAAATCTTTGGCCTCTTGCTTTTCTGATTCGTCGGCATAAAAAATCGCCGAACGATAAGAGGTGCCGACATCATTGCCTTGTTGGTTGAGTGTTGTTGGATTATGAATTTGAAAAAAGAAATCCAAAAGTTTTTTGTAAGATGTTCGAGTGGGGTCGTACTCAATTTCGACAGCTTCGGCGTGACCGGGGTGATTTTCGTAAGTTGGGTTTTTATTTTTGCCGCCCGTGTAACCGACCTCGGTACTGATGACACCTTCTTGCTTTCTGATCAAATCTTCAAGTCCCCAAAAGCAACCACCAGCCAATACAATTTTTTTATTCTGACTATTCATTTTGTGGTTTATCAAAATTTTCAAAACAGACTGAGTTCATACAATATCTTTTGCCTGTCTTTGTTGGGCCATCGTCAAATACATGCCCAAGATGAGAGTTGCAAATCGCACAGACTATTTCGGTTCTGTGCATGCCATGAGAATTATCTTCTATGTTTTTGACTGCGCCCGGCAAAGCATCATCAAAGCTTGGCCAGCCAGTGCCCGAATTAAACTTGGCACAAACGGCGCACCTATACAAACCGTCTTTATCGGGTTTGATGAGTTTGCCAGAAAATGGCGCTTCGGTACCCCTTTCTCGCAATACTTTGTATTGCTCCGGGGTCAACTTTTCTTTTAATTCTTTATCGCTAAACATTTTTGTATCTATTATTAAAGATTATTTTGACCCTAGATACTCATTAATAAGCCCAATGTCATCCAAATCTTTTTGGCGATTTAAAGACCGCTTCATTTCAAGTAATATTTCCAATTTCATAAAAGGCACATCTTGTATTATTTCTGCTTCCTCAATCATTTTGTAAATATCTTGTGGTTCACCATACAAATAAAAATCCGCATAAGCTTCTGCTAACCCCATCACCAGTCTGTGCCGCATCCTTCCTTGTATCTCTATTTTCTCTAGTTGCCATCCATTATTTTTTAATTTATCAAAAAGTTCTGGTGTGACAACTAAATCAATATCTTTAACCTCTCGAATACCGAGTGCGCCAAGAATCCCGCTCCCGATCACCAAATATTCTCCAAAAGGTAATTCCAACTTTTTTACTTCTTCGATTATGTTCATAAATAAAATTTTCTCACTATTTCTCTACAAATTTGGACCCCCTATCCCAAATGGGCATGGTCATTATAAATCCAAAGTCGCCATTCAGGATCTCTTTCAAAAGTTCCTTGATAATGAAGCACTGTTAATCCGGCATTTTCATGTTCGGCATGCATTTGAAAACTTCTATGCAATTCTCGAGTCAAAAGATTGCCAAAAAGCACACGAGCTATAATAGTGCGCAAAAAGTAGCCATGAGTGACTACGACCAAAGAGCTCTCTGGTCGAGAATCAAGAAACTTGAGTGCTTTGTCTGCACGCTCGATAATATCAGTAAAGTTCTCGCCGTCCTCAACGCGCAATTCGGGAGTATGCAAGCTTTTAATCCATTCCTTACAAATTGAGCTAGCTTGGACGTCGTTATAGGGTTTTCCGTTTATACTTGTTGGTTTGAGTCGTTCAACAAATAGGTCAGAATATTCAGGTTCTTTTTGAGCGACTTTCGCAATTACTTCCACTGTTTGTTTGGTGCGAAGAAAGGGACTTGCTATGAGCGCATCAAACGCGAGTTTTGAGACTCGTTTGGCAATAAGTTGTGCCTGGCGAACACCTTCATCACTCAGAGGAGAATCTGGTGATTGAAATACTGGAGCGACGTTATCTACACTTTGACCGTGTCGCACAAAATAAACAATTTTCTCGATTTTTGATTTAGGCATAGGTAGATTATATATTTTTCTCAAAATTCTACGAGCCTGCTGACTCCCCTTCGAAGTTTGGTTCGACAATGCCCCACTGCATTGTGGCCGGATCGATTTTTAAGTAAACACTTTTGCCGACCGAGGGTGCTGTGGTCATTGGTTCGCTCGGAGCACGCTCTGCAAAGTTGACCACAATGACTTGTTTGTGGCGCGGATTTCTACTCATCTCTGTAGTTTGAGGAGCAATGCGATCGCCCAAAAGATAGCCATCAGAGCCTAGATAACCATCGGGTGTATTGAGGCTAGCAACAATGTAGAAAAAGGTGCCACTGCCTCCTTCTGTTTGGGTCAACAAGAACACCACATCCTCTCGCCCATCGTTGTCGAGGTCGGTTTTGAGTTCGTTGCCGAAATAGCGGGTGATAATTTTGGCTGAAGAGTTTGGCACGTTTTCTTCGCTAACACCGTTGACCAAAGTTATAGCTCGGCCGTTGATTACAAAAGTCGCGCTTTTGAAGTCGCTTTGAGCTTTTTGGTTTTGCTCTTCGGCAGGCTTTTTATCAAAATTTAAATAATAAAACCCACCCAAGACCATCGCACCAACAACTAGTGTAATAACAACCTTTTTCATTACCTAAATCTAGCATTTTTGCTCTATTGGCTCAAATGGTTCTGCTTTTGCGAAGCATTGGTGGACAAGGATCAAATGAGCCTTTTTATTAGAATTTGGATAAATGCAAAGGCCGCACGGTGAACCGGGCGGCCTGCCTGTACCTCTACAGAGTGGGAATGCCAGATAGGAGAAGGCTCATCGCTTCCTCCTCACTAAATTTTAAGTACAGTTGCCAGAGAGGCGTTGAGGATCCGGAAAAAGGGACATATATCCGCTCATCTCTGCGAAATAGCATGTCTCGCATGTTGAGAAGGTGGCCCCTGTCGCTTTCGTCATTAAAATCAAAAGCGAGAGGTCCGCCGTACATTTTTTTGAGGATTTCCTTTACCAGTTGGCAACCCTTGTTTCCTAAAATTCCGCAATGAATGGGTCGCAGGGTTGTTTCAAACTCGGCAAATGTCAGCGTTGGTTGAACCAACAGGATGACCTTATCAGAAGCTGAGATGACACCCTCCCTTACCTTCTCGATATACTCTAAGTATTTAACCTGAACATTATATCGATGGCAAATTGCAATCACCCCACCAGTTTCATTGTAGCTGAAGTGGTGCCCCAGCTTCTGAACGGCGGCGATTACTCCGCTTGTACTGTCATCAGGTCTTTCCATACATTTTCTCCAATTTCCTATCATCCACATTCTACGGTACTGTATAATCGTGACGGGTGATGGATTCTGTGATAATAATACAGAGTATTATGAAAATGTCAATAGCTGTCAAACCTCATCAATTATAATTTGGCGCAAAATTTTAGCAGTTATTCTTGCATCCTCAAGAGCGTCGTGCTTACCTCTAGGTGCGATCCCAAAAGATTGAAAGATGCTTTCGGAATCAAAATTACCCTCATAACCTTTCTTCAATAAATAAGTATAAGCAAGTGGCCAAACATCCAAAATATGATAATCGTATTCAAAATAATTTATGTTAGCCTCGCTCATAATCGTTTTGAGATGTTGTACATCAAAGCCAGAAACAAATGATGCCAAAAAAATGTTTGTGCCAAATTTATCATAAAATCTTTTTGCCATATCAGCTCTTTGTGGGGCAGTATCCAGCATGTCTTGTGTAATTCCAGATCTCATACTTGGTACACCTTGCATATCCAAATAAATATAGCTGCAAAAACTATCTTTTTCGGCTAAAGTTTCCTTGTCTAGCAAAACCGCCCCAAGCTGTTTAGGCCCTGCCTGTCCTCCTTCAAAATCAATTATTAGTATGTCCTTTTTAAATTTCATATTGTTGTTATCCAGATTTTATATTTTCCTCAAAAGTTTACAAGTTCGTGTTACTTTAAAAATGACCTAAACTCACTATCTGTCAGATCAATCAATTTGCTATCTCGCGCGATTGGTAGTCCAGTCATTTCTTCGCCCATCCAATCCAAAGGTACAAAATCTCTAGCCTCTGCTTCTGAAGCAAACTCAACTTCTGCTCTGGCCAGACCTTCAAATCGACCATGATAAATTTGGATAGCAATATTGGGATTATCTGAAATATTGTAACGCTCACGAATTATTGATTCTGAGGCTACCTTTTTTAACTCCTCAAATTCCTCTTTTGAAATTTCTTTGCTTTCTCTTGTCCTTTCTAAATCTGAGACTTCAACTTTCTTTTCATATTTATAAGTATCGTCCACTTTTGATATTCTGGTTTCTGTGCCATTCCCTCTTTCCAAAAAATATCTTTCGTATCGCAAAGGTTTTATCCCCGAAAGGTCTGGCATATTTTTTACATAAAACTTTCTTTCTATTTCGTTATTCATCAAGTTATTATACACTTTTGATCTAGAGTAATAAATCATCTGCCCCAATGGCTCAAATGGGAGCAAATGATCTGTTTCAATTGTTTTGTTTTGAAAATTTAAATAATGAAAGAAAGGGGGGCTTTCGATTGTATTAGAGGTAGAAAGGTCGATTAGAAGGAAATTAAATTCAAAGATATGAAAAAAATAAATTTTGGAATAGGAGCATTGGTTGTAATGCTGGGAGTAATGAGTGTTTTACCAAGTGTGACCTCAGCTTATAAAGGTGACCCTGCGGTCAAAGGGCCAAACTACTCTCCGGAGCGCCACGAGGCAATGTTGCAGGCTTTTGAGACCAAAGATTACACTGCTTGGGCCAACTTAATGCAGGGTCGAGGTAGAGTGATGCAGGTTATAAACAAAGATAATTTTGCCAAATTTGTTGAAGCCAGAAATTTGGCTCAGCAAGGCAAGATGGCAGAAGCCCAAAAGATTCGTCAGGAACTGGGCTTGGGACTACACAATGGTATGGGTCGAGGCTCTGGGCCAAATCGCTAGTTTTGCACACTTAGCCCCGATTAGTCGGGGTTTTGTGTATAATCTGTCAGACCTTGATAATATTTACATATGGATATTTATGAAAAATTCACTGATGAGGCAATAGTCGAAAAAGTCAGATTGGAAGATCAGGAGCTCTATGTTGTGATTATAAAAAGGTACCAAGATAAGCTTCTGCGCTATGCCAAAAATTTAATCAAAGACGAATCAAAAGGTGTTGATGTGGTGCAAGATTCTTTTGTAAAGGCTTTTATCAATCTAAAAAGTTTTGACGTCAAAAAGAAGTTTTCTAGTTGGATATATCGAATAGTTCATAATGAGGCTATGAATATTATAAAAAAGAGCGAGCGAGAAACAGCTTTGCCAGATGATTTTGAGCTTTCAGATGATGGGGACGGCCAAGATATTTTTGAACAAAGAGAGATCGCCGACAAGGTTGCAAACTGTTTGGTGCTGATGCCCACTCTGTACTCTGCACCACTTGCCCTCTTTTTTATAGAGAGTAAATCTTACGAAGAGATAAGCGACATATTGAGAATACCTATGGGTACCGTAGCCACTCGCATCAGTCGCGCAAAAAAATTAATGAAAAATCTATGCCAAAAGAAATAAAAAACATCAGTGATCAAATTATGAGCAAAATCCACGACGGCAAGCTCAAGATGCGCCCCAGAGTCTACTTTGTCTTTGGGTCGATACTGACTTTTGTCGGATTGATTGCTTCGATTGCAACGTCCGTCTTTGCTGTGGGACTAATCAGATTTCTCGCACGCTCCAATGGGATTTGGAATCATAAGCTGTCTCGCCTGCTATCCATCTTTCCTTGGTGGCTGTTGGTGCTTGCTGTTTTGGGTTTGGTGCTAGGTATAATTATCATAAGAAAATATGACTTTTCATATAAAGTTGATTTCAAAAAAGCCATAATTTTGACAATTTTAGCCGTTATATTATCGGGCTTGCTTGTCGACGCATTGGGCTTCAACGATCTTTTGGCTCGTAAAGGTTTGATGCGAGGTATGATGCGAAATTTCCCACAAGAACGAACCCGCTAATTTTAGTCTGGTTTATTTCTCTCCACTTTGGCTTTGCGTAATAAATCACTTTACTCACAGTTTCTTATGATATCAAAATCCCCTACATCTCTTTGATTTTACCCCAACGGCTCAATTGGGAGCAAATGATCCGTTGGTTAATAAAAAAGAAAGAGCTGATCCGAAAATCAACTCTCCAAACGATTCGGTCATTCCTTTACGCGAACCTTTTCAGTTCTTCTGGGGCTTCGGGGGTGAGCAGCAGCTTCCACCCGCGTGACATACACAGACATACCATGTCTGCGCAGAAATCGTCGTAACCTCCCTGTCCCCACGATCCGTCCGCAAGAAGATAAGGTGACGGCTTTAGGACGACTTCTGCTTCCCCTGTCTCCGGATCGATGATGTTTCCATCATCAGCAATCTCAAAATTCAAATAAAGATCCTCCGCCCCCTCTCTGGGAATTCCAAAGGAGATCTTGAAAATCGCCGAGGGAATAAATTTGTTGTCGAAAGTCTTGGAAGCCCCCAAGATGGGACCTTCGGGGATTATCGTTGAAATTATGTACGTTACCATCTCTTTCCTCCCAGCAATATAATGACTTAAATTTAAAAAAATGCAAGGCTTGAAATTTTTGCCTATTATCTCACCTCTTCAATTTGGGGCGATGCGGGCAGCCGGCCCAGCAACACGGGCGTCGGATACCCTCTTTGAGCTCTGAGCACACCCTCTCGATATGGCGCTTGCGGGTTTCCATTTTTTTGACCGAAATAACCCAACAAATCCACTCATTGCGTGCGAGTGGGGTGATGTTGGTCCAAG
>CAZHJF010000027.1:5430-7227 GCA_964532885.1 uncultured Candidatus Saccharibacteria bacterium | reverse complement strand
AGAGGGGGACCGAAAAGGAACCAAAAAAACAAAAACCTACAAAACTCGAATATGAGTCACCTCCTCTTTAATGTAAAGAGGAGGCTGGGAGGAGATTAGTTAAAGGCCGGATCCCTTGCGAGATCCGGCCTATCAAGTTACTCAGACCGTCGGAGCACTAAGAGCACTCCGAAAAAAACAGCCGTCAGCGCCACCAACAGCACACCGAACGACGGCTCTGACGGAGCCATGTGATTGGCCCGGGAATGCTGCCAGGCATTGCCCACGAGCGCGAGCCACATCGCAATCTCCTTCCTACTTTTATATTGAACTAATATTTAGTATTTGTCAAACCCCACTCCTCGACAAAAGGGCTTTCAAAGTCTTGAGGGCAATCTTCACATCCAGCATAAACGAACGGTTTTTGATGTAATAGAGGTCATAAGAGAGCTTGCGACGCGTCTTTAGAGCATCCGCCGTCACCTTGGGTGGGTCGGTATGATAAAGCTGAGCCCAACCCGAAAGCCCAGGTTTGATGAGATGGCGAATGTTGTAATAATGAATCTCTTCTTCATAATGCTTTACTAGGTTTGGTATTTCTGGCCGAGGTCCAATCAGCGAAAGATCGCCAACGAGCACGTTCCAAAGCTGGGGTAATTCATCAATGCGGGTAGAGCGAATAAACCGCCCAACTCGAGTAATCTGGTTTGAACCATCTTCTTTCATACTGCGGAATTTTTTAACCTTAATTAGTTGATTGTTCTTGCCTACTCTTCCTTGAGAGAAAAAAACTTGTCCGCCATCGTCCAATCTGATAGCCAAATACACAAATGGATAAATCAAAAGAGAACCGATAAATAAAACTAGAGACAACAAAATATCCATCATTCTTTTGAGCACATCATACGAGATCCTGTTTTCAGTTGAAATGTTTTCTAGAAACCAATTATATCTAACCAAAGAAAGTGGTACCCGATCAAAGATATCTTCGTAAACCTTATACATATCGATAAACTTAACCTTAGAGAAAATCAGGTTGTAGAGATGAGGTAAGATCGGTTCGACTTTTTCATTTTTGAGATCGACTACAATTATTTGTATTTCTTCAGCGTAGATGCGACTCAAAATTTCTTCTTTAAAATCCAAACCGCTTATCTCATCTAAATCAATCGAGGAGACAAATTGAAGTTCATAACGTGGATTGCCATTAACCTCTTGGAGCAGTTCGCGCATTTCTTCCCCCGAGCCAATTATGATACCCCGCTCTTGTTTGGTCTTACGAAAAAATCTATCACCGTATATTCTCCAAACCAGTACAAAAACAAAAGAGACTACCAAATAGACAAACAGATTGGTTTTAGGTGCAATACCAAAATATGGAATAAAATAGAAAAACAATACTGCGATAAAACTATTGGCCAACTGAGCATTAAAGATAGTTGCGGGCAATCGACTCTTGAGAATGAGCGTATGCTTCTCATACAAACCAGAAATAAAGAAAACAATCAACCAAACAGCAATAATAATTGCAAAAGGTGCGGCATGAAGAGCTAGTATTTGTAAATCAGGAATACTCGAGTATCGCAAAGCAAGCGAAAACCACAAACTCAAACAAAGTAAGATTATATCGCCAAAAAATAAGACAAATGTTTCTTTTTTTCTTGAAACGCTCATATGTTCAAATAATTATACATATATTTGAATTTCTAGTCAAACCATGCAATAATTCTAAACTATGGAACAATCTGAAATACAATCTAAAAAGAAAATACTATTCGTAATTACCAAAGGCAATTTTGGTGGCGCCCAGAGATATGT
>CAZHJF010000027.1:0-5330 GCA_964532885.1 uncultured Candidatus Saccharibacteria bacterium | reverse complement strand
AGAAAATACTATTCGTAATTACCAAAGGCAATTTTGGTGGCGCCCAGAGATATGTATTTGATTTGGCGACCAATCTACCCAGAGAGACTTATGAAATTATGGTCGCCTGCGGCGAAGGCGAAGAGCTACCAAACAAATTACAAGAAAATGGCATTGGAACAATCAGAATCCAAAACCTCAGACGAGAAATAAAAACTGTGAGCGAATTTAAAGTTTGTAAGGAGTTGATACAAATCATTCGCAATAACAGACCTGATATTATACATCTCAACTCATCAAAAATCGGCGGCATCGGAGCAGTGGCTGGTAAAGTGGCTGCATTGCTCGAAAATGACTACAAACCGAAAATAATTTTCACGGCTCATAATTGGGGGTTTAATGAATTTTGGCGGCCACTTGTTTCTAAAATCTTTTATTACATTAGTCATTGGGTCACAATCGTTTTGTGTGATCAGGCGATCGCAGTTTCGCAAAAAATAAAAAATGATGTTTTGTGGATGCCATTTATTGGAAAAAAGATAGCTGTTGTCCACAACGGAATTGATAAATTTGAAACCGAGGAAGCAGGTCAAGCCCGTCTTTTTTTAGCTGGTGAAAACAATAAACCTCTTGTTATTTATTCAATTTCAGAACTACACCCAACAAAAGGCATAGATGTAGCCCTTAGAGCAATTAGTGAGTTTAAAGAGCCTTTCAGATCAAAAATTTTGTATTGTATAGCCGGCAGCGGAGAATGGGATCATAAACTCAAAGACCTAGTCGCGAGTTTTGGTATACAAGAAAATGTTCGTTTTTTAGGTTTTGTCGCTAACGCCAAAAAATACCTAACCGGTTGTAACATCTTTTTGCTACCGTCTCGCAACGAAGCTTTCCCCTACGTAATCCTAGAAGCCGGAATTGTGGGCCTACCCACGATCGCAACAAGTGTCGGCGGCATACCGGAAGTAATTCATGATATGAAAAACGGTATCCTTGTGCACAAGGAAAAATCAAAAGAGATCGTAAACGCAATAACATATTTAATGGATAATGAAAATAAGCGTATTGAATTCGCTTCAGCCCTCAAAGAGATTGTTAGCAGCAATTTTTCACTTGAAAAAATGCTTCGAGAGACAATCGCTATTTACTCTAAACTAATATCTAATATCTAATATCTTTCTAAACCACCCCAATAATTTCATTCTTGGAAGTTGTTTTGTGCGCCACTCTAGCATAAGACTTTTGACCCATAAGAATTCCCAGTGCTATAAATTCAGCCAGTAGATGGGAGCCGCCATAACTCATAAAAGGCATGGTTATACCTGTAACCGGCATAATTCCAATGTTCATGCCGACATGAATGACCAGATGAGCAAAAATCATAATTGCCACCCCAAAACCAAAAAGAGTTTCAAAATTGCTAGCACCTTTTTTGGCAATATCGAGAATACGCCAAATCAAAAGCCCATAAAGCGTAAGTAGAATAATTGCCCCAACAAAACCCCACTCTTCTGAAAATGCGGCAAAAATAAAATCGGTCTCGTACTCAGGTAAATATTGGAGTTTAGACTGAGTGCCATAGCCCACTCCTTTGCCCCAAAAACCACCTGAACCAACAGCAATCGTCGACTGATAGGCGTTGTAGCCGGCGCCCTGCAGATCAGTTAGGGGGTGAATAAATGAGGTGATCCTATTCTTTTGATATTCTTTGAAAACAAAAAGCCATAGTCCGGAAAAACTTAAGAGACCAATCAAAAAAACGGCGATAAGATGTTTTTTTGAAATTCCGGAGACCAGCACCATACCAAACCAGATAGCAAAAATAATAATCGCCGAACCAAAATCTGGTTGCATAAAAACCAACCCAAAGAAAACAAAGGCATAAAAACCAGACACAAGGATATGTCTCAAGTTTGCGATTTCGATGTGACGTCGAGAAAAATATTTAGCCAACAATATTATGAGCACAATTTTTACAAAATCTACTGGCTGAAAGGCAAAAGCCCCAAGATCAAACCAACTTCTGGCACCTTTGACAGGTCCGGTAAAGAGCACAAAAAGCAAGATAAAACAGGTACCAATAAACAAAGTTATGACAGTTTCCTTCCTCCTCAAGATCCTAAAATCAAATCTACTCACTGCAATCAAAACCAATAAAGACACCAAAAACCAAATGATTTGTTTTTCAAAAAATCTGCTTTCCTCAACAAAAGAGTTCATCGTGATCATACCAGCAGCGGAAATAAAGACGAGCGGTATAAGTATGACCAAGTCAACAGAATCAAAAATTTTACGCAGGAAAGCAGTCATGGTATTACTCAGAACCAAAAACTTTATAAGTTATTTCTATTCGAGCAGGCACCTCCTTGCAAATATCAGAAGAGATTTTTGAGTATATAGATTTGAGGTCATCAGTTGTTGGTGCGTAAAAGAAATTTTCTTCTTTGGTTGCAATATTCTTTAAAAAGTCTGTGCTAACATCGTCACCCAGTCCGATAGCAAAAACAAGAATACCTGAAGATTTGATCTCTGAGGCTTCTTTTCTCGCTAATTCCTCCGCATAAAAAATATCATCCTCCTCTGTTTTACCAACTGGATTTTTTGGATATGTTGCCCTGCCATCAGTAAGCAAGACCAAGACCTTTGACGATGCTTCGTCTCCCCGTGATGAGATAAGCTCAGCCCAGGAATTGCGTAGAGCGCTGTGAATATTTGTATATTGTGTTCCTTCTTTGCCTATCTTAATTCCAAGAATGCTATCTTTTGCGGCTACAAAATCATTTGAGAGCACCTTGTCTGGAGACACCGAGGCTTCGCTCGCGAATGACACAACCCCTACCCTATCGCTTGGTTTGAGTTGATCGACAAAAAATGAGGCGGCATTTTTTACACTAGTGAGTGGTTCTGGAGGATTTGTACCAAGTGAAGACATCGAACCAGAACGATCTATTGCCAACACCACACTTGACGGCTTACTACAAGCCCGCGCACCAAGATCAAATGGTTTTGGCCAGGTGAAAAAAACATCTTTACTTTCGTTTTTAGCGAGACGATCAATAAATGTCCGCGAAGCAGCTATAGAATTATCTTTACCATCGAAAACACTAACCACTAATTCTATGTTTCTTACTTCCTCAATACTGCGATTCGTCACTTGAGCTTCAATGCGTGGAGCAGAATCTGTCCGGGTTAGCGGAGAATGTTTAACTTCTAATTCTGGATTTAGCAATGAATCCTTCTGCCAAACAACGTTGCTGCCAATTTCAAAAATCGCACGCCTTGGTCTCACATTTTGCGGCAAATTTATTGGTCCCTCAAAAATACCGACGGTTTTTCTTTGAGGTAAAATCGTCGCTGACGTTCTTGTTGCAACTATTTGGTTGTTTGAATCATATAAAGTGAAAGTGTATGGCAAATAGGTCGCCTCAGCATCTGTGTTTGGATTTTCTACATAAACCAACACACTCCACGCTCCCGGTGAAATCTCAAAGATCCTTGGGTCCCAACGGATAATGGGCGCAATGGCATAATTTTTGCAAATAAGAGAACAAGAGCCTCCACAATCGACACCTATCTCATCGCCATTTTTAATTCCATCATTACAAAGTGGTGCTCGATACCAATACTTCCAAAAAAAACTAAAAAGAACAATTGCTACAATAGCAAAAATTATTCCTAGATAAATCGACTTGCGCCTCATTGCCCAATTATTCATACCTTAAGTATAATGCGCCTATCACTTGACTACAAGTAAAAAAGCGAAAATTTTCATTTTCGCTTTTTTACGCTTTGGATACTTAGTCCCGGCGACTAGCTACTCTCCCCTTACGAGTACCATCGCCTCAACAGAGCTTAACTTCCGTGTTCGGTATGAGAACGGGTGTGACCTCTGCGACAAATCACCGAGACTAAAAATCCAAATATTTTACAAGCAACCAAACGGGATCAAGATCCCATGCGGCAGAACAATAAGTTTTCAAATTTCCTAACAGGATATGGACAATTAGTACGTCTTGGCTCAATACATTACTGTACTTACACCTAACGCCTATCAACGTGATCATCTCTCACGAGTCTCATATCGATTCCTTATCTTAGGGTCAGCTTCCCTCTTAGATGCTTTCAGAGGTTATCATGCGGTAACTCCGCCCCGACTTAGCTACCCTGCGCTGCATTTGGCAACACAGCAGGTACACCAGAGGTCAGTTCACTCCGGTCCTCTCGTCGTTTCGTTCCCCTGTCACCAGGAGCACAGACTATATCTTAATCCTTCTGCCTCTTCGGCAGGTTAGGATCTTGGCATATTATAAGTAAGAGCTGTCGTCCTCTATGAGACGATTCACCATCTTACAAATCTCTCCTTCAGCTTAGAGCCTCCGGATCAGTCGTTACGGGGTCAATAAAATTTTTTAAATTTTACGACTTCCCACGGTATTAACTTCAGCCAGTTTAATCTAAAATCACGGACCGTGAAATTTTAGCAAACCAAAGTCTTCACCGTTATTAGCCAAATTGTCATCAAAGATTACTCTTTGAAGTAGCAATTTCTTACTAGGAGCAAATCCCTTCAAGAATCAACGCCTGCAGTAGATAGGAGACCAACCTGTCTCACGCTTGTTACCACGCATTACTGCGTGCAATGGACTATAGCTTCATCTGTTTTCTTCTGTAAGGGGGTGGGGAGTGGGTACCATAGGAGGCTGTCCCGGTCAGACCGGAGCCATTCACCAATCAAAAGATTAGTGCCGTACTCTTATCCCTCTCCCCTCACAAAAGAAAACAAATTACTGACGTTTAGTCTCTACGGGTATTCATAAACTTTATTGAAGAGAGAAGAAACATTCTTCTCAATCTTAATTGGTGGGAGTGGTGGTGTTTTAAGTGCACCACAAGATTCTTGTCGCTAACGTACTTCGTACCTCATACGATTCGACAAGACACTAGTTTGCCAAAGGCAACACTCCCATAAAGAACTCCTCAATAAAGTCTATGAATTTCCCTCGGTATTGTCCTTCACTTGCGTTCAGGATTTCACCGATATTAGTCAGTTTAACCCCTCACTTGCATGCAAGTGAGGGACCGCCGTGATTTGATTGCCTCGACCGCCCTAGCTTTTAGCGAAGGCGGTATCTATTCATTAATTTCATAAACGAAAATATTTTCAATAACAGTATTTTTTAAATTGTCTCGAAGGGATTCAGATTGTAGAAAGTGCGACACTAATCCACGAATTCATGCGAATAACACGAATAAAAAATTTTATTTCTCTTTTCTTTATTCGTAAATTCGCGCACATTCGTAATTTGCGTCGTGTTCTCTACGGTCTGAACCCAGCTCGCGTATCTTTTTAA